>CALXUW010000093.1 GCA_944391795.1 uncultured Clostridia bacterium | reverse complement strand
TTAAAAGAAAAGCTACAAAAAGGTTTAGATGATATAAAAGAAAATAGAGTAATTTCTTTAGATGAAGCATTTGCTAAAATTGATAGTATATAAAGAGAATGGAGCAACTTTATGAAAAAATGTAGTTGAGATTTCGAAAACTGCTGAACAGGATTTAGAAAATATTATTTCATATTTTAGAAATATTGAAATAACAAATATTTTATGCTAATATAAATTTGTTATAAGGAGGTAATATGAAACATTCAAAAATCAATTCTATATTGTCAATAGAATATATGTGCAGTGAAAAAGAAAAGCAATTTTTTGATAGAAAAAGTGCTAGAAAAGCTATAAAGGAAGTAGCAAATCATGTTGCTGGTTTTGCAAATGCTAGTGGTGGAACTTTAGTTATAGGTATATCTGATGATGGAATTATAGAAGGATTTGAAGATTATGAAAGTAAATATAATAAATTTTTGAAAGTTACCTCAAGTGATTACTTAAAAACAATTCCGATTTATGAGAATGAAACTATTGAAGTTGTAAATAATAAAGGTAATAAAGATAAAATTCTGTTGATTCATATTAGACCTAGTATAAATACTATAATTAGAAATGTTAAAGATGAGGTTTATTTAAGGCAAGGTGATTCAACTAATAAACTTTCTAATGAACAAGTTAAGGCTCTTGAATTAGATAGACACGAAATATCATTTGAGGAGCAAATAAATGCAAATAGTTCAGTTAATGATATTGATTTAGATATGGTTGAAATTTATAAAAAATCAATTAATGCTGATAATCAAGAATTATTAGATGTATTAAGAGCAAGAAGATTTTTAGTTATCAATAGTCTAACTGGTAAAGAATGCTTAACTAATGCAGGTGTATTATTGTTTGCCAAAGATCCTTCTATATTTTTTCCAACAGCTAGAATAAGGGTTGTAAAATTTGAGGGTACAGAAATGCAAACTGGAGCCAGTCTAAATATTGTTAAAGATAAAACATTTGCATTACCTTTATATAAGCAAATTATAGAAAGTCAAAAATTTGTTGATACGCAATTAAGAGAATTTAATCATTTAGATAAGAATGGTACTTTTGTTACTGTACCAGAATATCCTAAATTTGCTTGGGAAGAGGGAATAACAAATGCTGTTACTCATAGAAATTATGCAATATCAGGAGAGCATACAAAAGTTTTTATATATGATGATAGAATGGAAATATTAAGTCCAGGTGACTTACCTAATATAATAACAATTGACAATATTCGTGAAAAAAGATATGCAAGAAATCCAATTATATCCAGAACATTAACAGAGCTAGGTCTTGTAAAAGAACTTAATGAAGGTGTTTCAAGAATTTATAGAGAAATGAGTGAATTTTTTCTAGAAGATCCGATTTATGAAGAACAAAAAGGATTATCTTTGAAGTTGATTTTGAAAAACAATGTTGTTATGAGAAGCAAGAGAAACAATGAACAACTTTTAAAAGATAAAAAGATAAATGAAAAATGGATTGAACTAAATGTTATGGAAAAGAAAATTATGCAAATAATTTTTGATAAAGGAGAAGTTAAAACAGCAGAAATAGCTGATTTTATTAAAAGAGATAAAAGAACAGTGCAAAGAATATTGAAAAAATTATGTGATAATAATTTAATTGAATGGTTCGGGACATCTAATAGAGACCCTAGAAAAGTATATAGAATCAAGCAATAATATGTAGTAGTGTCGTAGCAATGTCGTAGTAATGTCGTAGTAGTGTCGTAGTAGTGTCGTAGTAATGTCGTAGTAGTGTCGTAGCAATGTTGCAGTAATTTTGCAACACAAAATTGCACACTTTTTGAATAGAATGTTGATAAATCAATAAAAGTAGCCTATCAATCAGGGTAGGGGTCACCACTTTAGATGAAAAAGATAACCTTTTTCATCTTTTTTTATTGCTTTTCAAAATGCTATATTTGCCTAAATAAGTGAAGTTTAAGATTTTACTTTTTTTTTGTCATTTTTCAAAAGTTTTCATTTTTTATATATTTGCAAACATTTATTGCAAACAAATTAAATTTGAATAAGTGGCTTATACCAGATGTTACAGAGATTTCTGAAATGATATTTGCAAACAATGAGCATTTTTTGTCAAAAAAGAACTATATTTCTGCAAACATGTTAAAAATACTAGGAGTTTATTTTATTGTTTCTATAGTATTTAAAAATTACTAATAAATTTAAAATTATTAAACAAGTTAAACAATGTTATTGTACTTTAATTTTTCTAAAATTGCAAAAATTACTTTTTTGGGTTGAGGGGAATTTATATAATATGCATCTAAATATTTTTTTATAACTTCTTCTTTATTAGAATAATACATATTGTCAGTAGAATTTCTTATATTGCATTTTATATTATTAACACTTTTTCCGTATTTTTTAGCTACAATTGGATAAATATCTCTTTCTAGTAAAATTAGGATCGTTTGTGATTGTCATATCTTCACCAACAACTAACCAGCCTGTTGATGCAATATCACTACCATATGCATTTCGAACTGTGAATCTAAATTTAGTGTTTCTTATAGGACTAGGATTCATTCTTCCAATTTGAATTTTAAAAATTAACCGATGCATTCTGTTATCATTACCAACTGTTTTAACAGGAGTAAGATTAGTAGAATAAAAAGTGAATCCACCAACTTCTGTTACGGTTGCATAATTGAAAACATCGTTTCCTGCCAAAGGAATAATATTTTCAGTCTTTAATTCTGAGGTTGAATTACTAACTACAGATTCTGCTGCAAATACTTTAAGTGGAGTAAATAACCCCAAAGTAAAGCAAATAGAAAGAATGAGAAACGTTGCTTTTGAATTAATAAAGTTTTTCATAGTTTTATCCTCCATTTTGTTAGATTTACCCTTAACTTTTTTATATCAAAACTCATTATTATGAAGTTTCGATATCATAATAAAAGCTTTATACAAAAAATATTTTATAATTAAAACTTATTTTTTTTTATAAAAGATAAAAAAAGATAAAATGATTAATTTATTCTGGTTTTATTTTTTCTAATTTTAGTTTAACTTCTTCTCCGCGAAAATCAACAATAACATCACAAGTATCAGTTGCATTAGATTTTGTCATATTAAATGTTTCGTAATAGTTATATGTATTATTTGATAAATATTGATAAATAGATTTTCTACCTGGATTCATTGTACATTCAAATTTTTCTCCTTTAGAATTTAAGATATATGTTCCATCAGTATCTTCAGAAGGTGGTAAAAGACGTGATTCACCTGTGGTACTGATAGGTGTATTTTTAAATTCGTAATCTCTATAAACTTCATATAAATCACCATAAGCTTCTGGTAAGTCAGTAGTTTTAAAAACTCCATTAGTCCTATTCGTAATTATACCTACTTTTCTAGAAAATTCTTTTTCATAATCTCGTAATTCTTGTGGATATTCTGGTCTTGATACATTTGAAATCATAATTCCAAGTTCAAAACCAGTATCAGTAACTCTAGCTGTATAAACATTAAAATTTTCATTATCACAACTTATCATTTTATAAGATTCGTAAGATCTTTCTATCATATTTTTAGGAACTTCTAATGAAATACTCCAATCTCCAGTTATACTAATTTTTTTGTCTGGATTATCTGATTCTGTGAATTGTATTTTGGTAAAGGAGAAATTCAATTTTTGAGATATTGGATATTTATCAGAGTACATATTATAAATTAATGATATATAAGTACCGTTCATGTTATATCGAGGAAAGCTGTTTAATCCACTATTTATATAATTTTCATTGAATTCTTTATATTTGTATGGTAGATTATTTTCTTTGCAATATTCTTCAAATCTTTCTTTATTATTACTGTCATAAAGTATTCTATTTTTTTCATCAACTATAATTAAATCTTGTAATTCTATAGTATTAATATTTTCTAAATTAATAATATCTTTTATATTATCATCAAATTGAATATAAAATTCTACGCTTAAATTATAATCATCTATAAAAAAATCATTAATTTTACTCTTAGCATTAATAGTATCAACAATTTCTTCATTAATTTTAGTACTAGATGAAGATCCTACATAATCCATTTCAGGAGATTCTATATATCCGTTATTTATAGCTGTTTCTACACCTTTTCCTAAACCAAATTTTTCAATAATAAATTTTTCAATATCTTTTGCAAATACAGTTCCTGTAATCAATAATAGAGAACAGCATACTGCAGTAAAAGCCAATTTTATGTTTTTATAGTTATGTTTTTTATGAAACTTTAGATTATTTAATGTTTTATTAATCATAAAATCATAACTAGTTGGAGGTAGCTGTTCTTCTAGAAATATATTTTTTAATTTTTCTTCTATATTATTCATAATTTTCAACCTCCTTTAAATTACTTTCAATTTTCTTTTTAGCTTTAGCAATTTTGTTTCTAACAGTACTATCGTTCATTTTTAAAATCTTAGATATTTCTTTGGATGTATAATTTTCTGAATAGTATAATGTTAAAATTGTTCTTTCATCAAGTTCTAAAATATTCATTAAATCTTCGAAATTTAATGAATAATTAATATTTGAGTTAGTATATTGCTCTGCTTCAATAAAGTCATAAGGAAAAATAGAAGTAGTTTTTCTTTTCTTTAAAATATGGTTGCAATTATTTATTAGTATCGTAAAAATCCAAGATTTAAATTTTGAAGGGTTTTTTAATTTATGTAATGATTTAAAAACTGAGATAATTGTCTCTTGTACAGCATCTTCAATATCTTCAATATTTGATAGTCGTGTTTT
>CALXUW010000092.1 GCA_944391795.1 uncultured Clostridia bacterium | reverse complement strand
TAGACGACACCTTTTAACCTTTAAATAAGCGAGCCTCTCGTTACATTTATTCACGCTTCCTCACTTATTTAAAGCTAAAAAGGTGTACGTCTACTTCGCGGCACATTCGTCATTTAATAAAAATTATCATATTATCCCCATGACCTTTAATCACACAAGTACCAATGGTTTTAGCCAATCCCCCAAAAGGGAAGAAGTGTCCCAGAGTGGTCAAAATGTCCAATTGGGAAACGTCCCAAATTGTCCCTAATTGCCCCAAATTGTCACTAGTTTGACCTAGAGCACCGACATATGATATAATACATACATTAAAATAAATAGGTGATAAAAATGTTAGAAGAAATAAACTCATCTAAGGATGTAAAAAAATTAACAATAGAAGAAAAGAAACAATTAGCTAAAGAAATAAGAGAATATATATTAAATATAGTATCAGAAAATGGAGGGCATCTTGCTTCTAATTTAGGAGTTGTAGAGCTTACCATAGCACTTCATAGCATATTTGATATACCAGAAGATAAAATAGTGTGGGATGTAGGACACCAAACTTATGTACATAAAATTTTAACTGGTAGAAGAGAAGAACTAAAAACATTGAGAAAATTAAATGGAATAGCAGGTTTTCCAAAAACGAGTGAGTCTAAAACAGATTGTTTTAATACAGGTCATAGTAGTACATCAATTTCAGCAGCACTTGGAATGGCTAGAGCAAGAGATATAAAAGGAGAAAATAATTATGTACTAGCTGTAATAGGTGATCGGTGCTTTAACAGGTGGCATGGCTTTAGAAGCATTAAATGACGCAGGATGTAGTAAAACTAGAATAACAGTGATATTAAATGATAATGAAATGAGTATTTCCAAAAATATAGGTGGATTAAATATGTTTTTAAGTAAATTAAGAACTAAAAAGACATATACTAATTCAAATCTATCAATAAAAAAATTGCTTTTAAAAGTACCTATAATAGGAAAGCCATTAGTTAGAATAATAAGAAAAATAAAAAGAGGAATAAAGCAATTAATAATACCTAAAATGTTTTTTGAAGACATTGGTTTTAAATACCTAGGACCAGTTGATGGTAATGATATAGAAAAATTAGAAGGATTATTAAAGATTAGTAAAGAACTAAATGAGCCAACTTTAATACATGTTTTAACTAAAAAAGGAAAAGGATACAAAATAGCAGAAGAAAATCCAGACAAGTTCCATGCAACAGCGCCTTTTTTTATAGAAACAGGAAAACCAAAAAAAGAAAAACAAAAAGATTACTCAAAAGTATTTGGAGACAAACTAATTAGTTTAGCAAATAATAATGATAAAATAGTAGCAATCACAGCTTCTATGAAAGATGGAACAGGACTTAGCGAATTTGCAAAAAAATTCCCGAATAGATTTTTTGATGTAGGAATTGCAGAGCAACATGCTCTAGGATTAGCAGCAGGAATGGCAAAAGAAAATATTATTCCAGTAGTTCCAATATATTCATCATTTTATCAAAGATGCTATGATCAAGTAATACATGATATAGCTATGCAAAATTTACATGTAGTAATGTGTGTAGATAGAGCAGGAATAGTTGGTGCAGATGGAGAGACCCATCAAGGAACACTAGATATGGCTTTTTTTAGACTAGTTCCTAATTTAACCATTATGGCCCCAAAAGATTTTAATGAACTAGAAGAAATGTTAGAATTTGCAGTTAATATAAATAAACCAGTTGTAATAAGATATCCAAGAGGTGGAGAAGACAAATATAAATTTGAAAATAAAGTTAGTGAAAAAATAGAATTAGGAAAAGCCCAAATACTAAAAAAAGGACAAGATCTAACAATAATAGCAATAGGAAAAATGGTAGCAAGAGCAATGAAAATTGCAAATAAATTAGAAGAAATAAAAAAAGTAAAAGTAGAAGTAATAAATGCTAGATTTTTAAAACCACTAGATAAAGAAACGATTAAAAAATCAATAAAAAAGACAAAAAATGTTATAACAATAGAAGATGGAACAATAATAAATGGATTATCAACAGCTATAAAAGAATTAATTATAGACGAAAACTTAAAGCAAATAAAAATAAGAAATTATGCATACCCAGATAAATACATAAAACATGGAAGTACCGAAGAACTAGAAAAAATATATAATTTAGATGAAGAAACAATAATACAAAAAGAATTAAAAAATTTAGAAGAATACAAAAAAGAAATATTTATAAATAAATCCCAAAATAAAGAAAGGAATTTTTATGGAAAAACAAAATTTATTAAAAGATTATAAAAAACAAGAAGATAAAATTTTTTTAGCACATGTGTTAGACAAAATAGAACTTTCTAAATCAAGAGATAAAATAGAAAGCACAGATTTTTTAGACATGTATCAAATCTCTCTAGTAGAAAATTTTTTAAGAAAAATTAAATTCGAAAATTATAAACTATATGGAGGATATGAAGAAGCAGAACGAAAAATTCTAATTACGCATGCTGAAAAATATGATTCAAAAATGATAGAAAAAAATTACAATAAAATGCTAAATATTGTAAGAGTAACCTTGCCACAAGACGAAATAGGAAAAATGTCACATAGAAATTATTTAGGAGGAATAGTAAAACTTGGATTAAACAGGCGGGAAAGTTCGGAGATATTTTAGTTTCAAATGAAGGCGCAGATATAATAACAACAGTAGAATTTTCTAAAATCTTAAAAGAAGAATTACCAAAACTTACAAGATTTGAAAATTGCCAAATAGAAATATTAGAAATTAACCAAATAAGAAAAAAAGAAATAAAAGTAGAAAATGTAAAAATAATAGTACCTTCACTAAGACTAGATAACTTTGTATCTGACTTAGCTAAAACCTCCAGAGGAAAAGCTGTAAACATAATAGAGCAAGAAAGAGTATTTATAAACGGAAAAAACGAAACAAAGCCATCAAAACAAATAAAACAAAATGATATAATAACAATAAGAGGAAAAGGTAGATTTATAGTAAAAGAATTTTTAGGAAATACAAAAAGTGGAAGATACATAATAAATATAGAAAAATGGGTTTAAAATAATACCTTTAAACAAAATACATTATAAAATTTATTATTAAAAATGCCAAAAAAATTAAAAAGAAAACCTATTAAAAATTTAAAATAATAGGTTTTCTTTAAATTTAATAATATTTTAAAATCCATAAACTTATTTTAGTTCTACAATAGTAACACCTAGTTCTCCTTCATAATAAGAACCAAGCCTAAAGGATTTAACATGAGAGTTATTTTTTAAATATTTATGAATATTATTTCTTAATATCCCAGTTCCTTTTCCATGTACAATTTTAACATTTTTTAGTTTGGCTAAAATACAATCATCTAAAAATTTATCTATTGCAAATAAAGCTTCTTCAACATTTAGACCAATAACATTAATTTCATTTTTAATATATTTAGATTTTGAAATAGTTTTAATATTAGATGTACTATTAATTTTTTTACTATCCACTTCTTTCTTAGCAGGAGCTAAATATTTAATATCAATATTCATTTTTAAATTTCCAACTTGAACTTTAACTTCATTTGACTTTAGTATATTAGATAATACCACACCATCTTGATTTAAAGAAGTCACAAAAACTCTTTTATTTGGTTTTATTTCTTTAGGATCTAATGGAACAAAATTGTAATTATCCGAATTTTTAGTATTTTCTAGCTGTATATTTTTTATACTATCATTTAACTTGTTTTTAAGAGAATTTAAAGTATTCAAATTTGAATTATTATCATTTTGTTTTAAACTATTTAATTCTTTAATAATATTATTAGCATCTTCTTTTGCTTCTAACAAAATATCACGAGCTTCTATCTTGGCTTTATTTAATAACTCAATCTGCTTATTCTTTAGTATAAGAGTATCTTTTTCTAAATCTTCTTTTAAAGACTTAACTTTTTCTAATTCATTTGTTGTTATCTCTTTTTCTTTTTCAATCAAAGCCTTATCATCATAAATACTTTTAAGCAAAGTTTCTATATCAATTTGTTTAGAGGTCATAAATGATTTAGCTTTATCTATAATACTACTATTTAATCCTAATTTACTACTAATTTGGAAAGCATTACTTTTACCAGGAATACCAACTAAAAGTTTATATGTAGGACTTAAAGTAGAAATATCAAACTCCACAGAAGCGTTTTTAAAACCGAGGAGTTACTAAAGCATACTGTTTTAACTCTTGATAATGTGTAGTAGCAATAATTAAAGCTCCAAGATTTTTCAGATAATCTAAAATAGCAAGTGCAAGATTTGCTCCTTCTAACGGATCAGTTCCGTGAACCTAATTCATCTACTAATATTAATGAATTAGAAGTTGCATTATTTACAATATCTACAATATTTAACATATGTGAAGAAAAAGTACTCAAAGAATCAGCAATACTTTGATCATCTCCAATATCTGCAAAAATATAATCAAATACATATATACTAGAATTTTCATCTGCGGGAATATTTAAACCACTACAAGCCATAAGGTTTAAAAGTCCGAACAGTTTTTAAAGATACGGTTTTTCCACCAGTATTTGGACCAGTAATTAATAAAACACTAAAATCTTTTCCTAAATTTACTGAGATAGGAACAACTTTATTTTTATCAATTAATGGATGTCTAGCATTTTTTAAATTAATTTCCTTATTTGTGTTAATTATAGGAGTTATAGCATTTATAGATTTAGCATATTTAGCTTTTGCAAATATAAAATCTAAAGTCCCAATTAAATTAACATCTTGCTCCAATTCTTCTATATAAGGATAAAATAAAGAAGATAACTCATGTAAAATTTTCTCAATCTCGATTTCTTCTGTAGCTTTTAATTCATTTAGTTCGTTATTTAAATTAAAAACACTAATTGGTTCAATAAATAATGTAGAACCAACATTAGATACATCATGAACAAAACCTTTTATTTTTGAGCGATATTCTTCTTTTATAGGTATAACAAATCTATCATTTCTAATTGTAACAATATTTTCTTGAACATATTTAGAATAGCTAGAAGAGTGAATCATTTGATTCAATTTTGAACGGATATCTTGTTCTATTTTTCTTTTTTGTTTCCTAATTAATTGTAAATTTTTTGAAGCCCTGTCATCAATAGTAAACTCATCTACTATACAATAATTTATCCTTTCTATTATGCTTTGGTTACTATAAAGCATAGAAAAAATATCAGATAAAATTTGATAAGAAGAAATATCAATAAAATCTTTATCAAAATAATTTTTAAGTTCATTAGAAAGTTTAAAAATATTAGTAAGATTAAGAAGTGATTTAATAGATAAAGAGCTATTACTTTTTAAAGCTTTAAGTTCTAAAGAAATATCTGCAATTTCAATAAAATTAGGTTCTGAAATTCTATATATTAAATTAAGAGCTTGGGAAGTTTCTAATAAAGATTTTTTAACAACATCTACATTATTAGAAGGTAAAAGTTCCAAAGCCATATTTTTACCTAAATTTGTAACACAAAAACTGCTTAAAATATTTAATATTTTATCAAATTCTAATTTTTCTAAATAATTTTTATTCATAAAATGCTCCTAATTAAAAAAATATATACATAATTATATACGTTATTTAAGAATATATCAAGGAAAAATGATAAAAACAATTGCAAAGATTACATAATTCGTGGCATAATAAAAAAGAGACTTCATAAAAAACTATTAAAGTAAAGGTGGAAAAAATTATGCAAAGAACTCTAAAAGAAGCCGTAGAGCGGAATGTTGGCAGAAAACTTTCGGAATTTGAGTACGAAGTACTCATGATTGAAAGTAAAAACCAAGATCCTTCGATTGGAAAAATTGCCAAGGCATATGAAACATCAAAAGATTATGCAGTTATGGCAAAAAGGCTGAAAATAAGCGAACCTAAGAATGCCAGGAAGGAAGCAAAAAGAATAATAAAAGACATAGGAGATAACATATGGGTACTCCTATTAGATGTGGATGAGTGGATATCATTGCCACAAAAAAAGATTTTAGGCAGAGTGATCTGCCTATTAGGACAAAGAAGAAAAATAAAAGTATCTGAAGTAAGAAAGGCTATTGAAAAGATGCCTAAAAATTACGAAGATTACGCAAAAAATTGGTTATTAGGTCAGAAGCCAAAACAAGGACATTTTGAAAAAAGAGGAAAGGAAGAATTAATGAAAAGAGAGGTTCTAAATACTCTGCTCTATTTATTAAAAGAGTAGAGTATATAGTTTTTAAGAAGGAGATTTAATTAAACTCCTTCTTTTTTTGCAAATATGAGTTTTACGATTAATGGTAGTTTATATTAATCATTAATCGTAATATTTATATATTTGTACATATAATATATCAAAAATAATTGCAAAAAAAACAAATATATGATATAAATTAAATGATAAAAGAATAAAAATAAAAAATATATGATACACAACAAGAACTGAGGTGAAAAAATGATAAAGGCATATGCAAAATCAGATATAGGAAAAGTAAGAGAAATAAATCAAGACTATTATTACATATCTGATTCACTAGATGAAGTGCAACTATATATGTTAGCAGACGGAATGGGAGGATACAACGGAGGAGAAATTGCCAGCAAACTTGCAATAACATCAGCAAAAAGTTATATAGAAAACAATTTCAAGCAAATAGAAAAAGACAAAGAAAGCATAATTCAATTAGTAGGAAGCAGTATGGAATATGCAAACATGATAGTATATGAAAAATCAAAAGAAAAACAAGAACTTGAAGGAATGGGTACTACTTTAGAAATTTGTTTAATATATAATAATAAGGTATATATAGGACATGTAGGAGACAGTAGAATATATAGAATAAGAAAAGAATTTATGCGAAAACTAACCCAAGACCACAGTTACGTCCAAAAACTAGTAAAAGACGGAACAATAACCAAAGAAGAAGCAATGCATCACCCACAAAAAAACATGCTAATAAAAGCGCTTCGGATGTAATGCTTTTGTAGAACCTGATGTAATGGTAAAAGGATTCCTAAAAGATGACATCCTAGTTATAGGGTCAGATGGATTAACCAACTTAGTACCTCAAGAAGAAATTTTTAAATTAGCAAAAAAAGATATAGAAAGAGCTCCAAAAGAATTAATAGAAATCGCAAACAAAAACGGAGGATATGACAACATAACGGTAATTGTTATAAAAAATATATAAGCTATCTACAATTTTTAAACATAATTTAAGGAGAGATAAATATGAATATAGAAGGCAAAATACTAGGTAATCGATATGAAATTATCGAAAAAGTAGGAAATGGCGGAATGGCTACTGTATATAAAGCAATAGACAAAGTTCTAAAAAGAAATGTAGCTGTAAAAATATTAAGAGATGAATTTACAACAGACGAAGAATTTATAAAAAGATTTGAAACAGAAGCACAATCAGCAGCAAGACTAACACATCCAAATATTGTATCAATATATGATGTAGGAGTAGATGGAAACCTTTATTATATAGTAATGGAACTAATACAAGGAAAAACTCTAAAAGAAATAATAGTAGAAGAAAGAGGGCCACTTCCTTGGAAATGGTCAGTAAATGTTGCAATACAAATAGCCTCAGCCTTAGAAACAGCCCATAGAAATAATATAATACATAGAGATATAAAGCCTCATAATATTATAATAACAGAAGATGGAATTGCCAAAGTAACTGACTTTGGTATAGCAAAAGCAGTTTCAAACTCTACAATAACAGCTTTTGGAACAACAATTGGTTCAGTACACTACTTTTCACCAGAACATGCAAGAGGAGGCTACACAGACGCCAAATCAGACCTTTATTCATTAGGAGTAGTAATGTATGAAATGGTAACAGGAAGAGTGCCATTTGATGCAGATACACCAGTATCAGTAGCACTAAAACACATGCAAGAAGAGCCAGAAGAACCAATAGAACTAAATAAAAACATACCAACATCAATAAATAAAATCATAATGAAAGCATTACAAAAAGACACAAACTTAAGATATCAAACAGCAACAGAAATGTTAACAGATTTAAGAAAAGCTTTGCAAAACCCAGATGGTGACTTTGTAGAAGAACTAAGCTATGACCCAACAGCCAAAACACAAAAAATAAATACAGACATGTATGGAAATTTAAACAACTATAATGAAAATAAAAAAGAAGAAAAAAAACAAGGAAAATTTAAAACATTCATAAAAACACATAAAGCTCTTAGCATAATAATAGGTTTAATACTATTATTTGCAATAAGTCTAGGAGGAACACTACTAGTTTTAAATGTAACAAACCCAAAAGAAGTAGAAATGCCAAATGTAGTAGGGATGTCTAAAGAAGAAGCTAGAGAAGAAATAGAAGCGGCAAATCTAAAATTTGAAATAGAAAAAGAAGAATATAACAAAGATGTTCCAGAAGGCTTTATAATATCACAAGACCCAATATATATGGAAAAATACAATAAAGTAAAAGAAGGAAGCACTGTAAAAGTAGTAGTAAGTAAAGGACAAGAAAAAACAACAGTACCAAATGTAAAAGGAAAAGAAAAAGAAGAAGCAATAAGCTTAATAGAAGATGCAAAACTTGTTGCAGAAGTAGTAGAAGAAACAAGCAAAACTGTAAAAGAAGGATATGTAATAAGCCAAGAAATAGAGCCAGATGAAGAAGCATACGCAGGAGACACAATAAAAATACATGTAAGTACAGGAACAGGAATAAAACAAGTAACAGTAGTAAATGTAGTAGGACAAAATGAAGCAGATGCTAAAAAAACATTAGAAGATTTAGGTCTAAAAGTAAATATAACATATGTAGATACCAAAACAGATAATGGAAAAGTAACAAAACAAAGTATAGAAGACCGGAAAAGTTGTAGATGAAGGAAGTACAATAACTTTAACAGTAAACAAAGTAACAGAAGTAAAAGAAGCTAATGTAACAATAAATGTAAAATCAATTACAGGAGGATATAAAGAAGATGATGAGAATAATAGTACATCTTCAAACACTGTAAAAACAGTAAGTATAGAATTAAAAGTAGACGACAAAACAGTATATACTGATTCAAATGTAGATAAAAATACAACAAATAAGACAACTAAAATAAGTGGAAGAGGTCAAGTAAAAGTAACATTAGTAATAACAGATTCTAATGGAGGAAATTGGACTAGAACAGAAACTATTAATTTAGATACGACATCTTCAATAGCATTTTAGGAAAAAAGTAATGTTAAATTTTAAACTAGAATTAGTGCTTAGACTTTAAGCACTAATTCTAGTTTGAATTTAACATCTATATTATAGTGGGAGGAAAAATGCAAGGATTAATAATAGAAAATGTCTCAAATTTATACAAAATAAAACAATCAAACAAAATATATGAAGCAACAGCAAGAGGAAAGTTTAAAAAAGATGAAATAACACCAGTTGTTGGAGATAAAGTAGAATTTGAAATATTAGACGAAGAAAATAAAAAAGCAGTAATTACCAAAATAGAAGAAAGACAAAATTATATAAAAAGACCTAAACTTGCAAATATTACACGGAATTGTATTTGTAGTTTCAAGCAAAGATCCAAAACCTGATTTATTAATGTTAGACAAACAATTAGCTTTTGCTAAATATTTACAAGTAAATGCCCTAATAGTATTAAATAAAACAGATTTAGATTTAAAAAAAGAGTTTGAAAATATAAAAAAAATTTATGAAAATATAGGTTATAAAGTAATAAAAACAGACGCCAAAAAAAAGGAAGGTATAGAAGAATTAAAAAAAGCCCTAAAAAACAACATAAGCGCATTTTCAGGAAATTCAGGAGTAGGAAAATCAAGCCTAATAAATTGTATTTTTGATAAAAGTATAACAAAAGAAGGAGAAATAAGTAAAAAAAATAAAAGAGGAAAAAATACAACAACAGCTATAAAATTGTATGAAATAGATAAGGATACATATATAGCAGATACTCCCGGATTTTCAACATTTTCAATAGAAGAGATACCTAGTAAAGACCTAGCTAACTATTTTCAAGAATTTAAAAGTCAAATAAAAAATTGTGAATTTATAGGATGTACCCACATAAAAGAAGAAAATTGCGGAATAAAAAAAGCAATTCAAGATGGAAAAATAGACAAATCAAGATATGAAAGATTTTGCAAAATTTATCAAGAATTAAAAAATAAGGAGGAAAGAAAAAAATGGTAGAAATATCAACATCTATATTATCAGTAAAAGAAAAAGAAGAATCATCTACTTTTTTAGAATTAGAAGCTTCCAAAACAGATTATTTCCATATAGACGTAATGGATGGGGAGTTTGTTGAGAAAAATACATTTGATAAAATGCTTGAATATTCTGCATATATAAAAAGAATATCAAACTTACCACTTGATGTACATTTAATGGTAAAAGACATAAAAAAAGCAGTAGATTTATTTTTAGCAGTAGAACCTAATATAATAACTTTTCATGTAGAAGCTTGCAAAGATGAAGAAGAAGTATTTAGAATGATAAATTATATAAAACAAAATAATTGCAAAGTAGGAATATCTTTAAAGCCAAATACACGGAATAGAAGAAATCTATAAATATTTGCCATATATCCATATGTGTTTAGTAATGACTGTTGAACCAGGAAAAGGAGGACAAACTCTATTAAAAGATATGGTACAAAAAATATCTAAACTAAAAGAATATATAACAAAAGAAAATATAGAAATAGATATAGAAGCAGATGGAGGAATTAACCTAAAAACAGCGCCAGAAGTAAAAAAAGCAGGGGCAAACATTTTAGTTGCAGGAACAGCTATATTAATGGCAAACAATTATAAGACAATAATTGATGAATTAAAAAAATAATATAACCTTGAATATAAACTTTTAAAAAAGGAAAGCATATAATATAAAAACTATGTAACATAATACATGGTTTTTTACATATCAAGGAGGGAAAAATGCAATTTTTAAATGATTTAATAGGAAATACACCAATGATTAAAATAACTTACAAGATAAATGGAAAAGTAAAAGAAATATACGCTAAATTAGAATATTACAATCTAACAGGGAGTATAAAAGATAGAGTAGCATATTACATTATAGATAATGCTAAAAAATCAGGTGTACTAAAAGAAAAAATGCCAATAATAGAAGCAACAAGCGGAAATACAGGAATATCACTTTCAGCAATAGGAAGATATTATAATCACGAAGTATATATTTTTATGCCAGATTGGGTAAGTAAAGAAAGAGCTAAGTTAATTAAATCTTATGGAGCAAATATTATTTTAATTTCAAAAGAACAAGGAGGGTTTAAAAAAGCAATAGAAGAAGCAAAGAAACTATCAAAAGAATTAAATGGATTTCTAGCAAATCAATTTTCTAATCAAGATAATATCCTAGCTCATTATGAAACAACAGGAGAAGAAATAATAAATAAAATAAATCCAAAAACTATAAGTGGATTTGTCTCAGGAGTAGGGACAGGGGGAACCTTAATGGGAGTAGGAAAAAAACTAAAAGAAAAAAACGTAAATTTAAAAATTGTTGCAATAGAGCCAGACAAAATGCCAATAATTTCAAAAGGAAAAATTTTAGGTAGTCACAAAATAGAAGGAATTGGAGATGAATTTGTACCAAGTTTATTAGAAAAAGATATATTAGATGAAATATTTTTAATTAATGATGAAGATGCAATAAATATGTCAAGAAGGTTATCAAGAAAACTTGGATTAGGAGTGGGGATTTCATCAGGTGCAAATTTTATAGGATCTATCTTACTAAATGAAAAAACAAATGGTAATGTAGTAACAGTATTTGCAGATGATAATAAAAAATATTTATCAACTGATTTAGCAAAAGATATAGTAGAAGACAAAAATTTTATATCTAACCAAATAGAACTGTTAGAATATACAAATGTTAAATAAAAATAAAAAAGATATTTTGCAAATTTTCTAAATCTAATTGCAAAATATCTTTTACTAATTTTTTCAATTTCAATTACAAAATATTTTTTATAAATCTTACAAATTTAATTTAAAAAATATATTTTAATACTTTTTAAAGATTAAAAAAATATGTAATAATTTAAATAAAATTATTTTGATTCTTTACTTTTTTTATTATCTTTTTTTTCTTTTTTATTGCCATCAATATTTTTTATAAAAATACTAGAAAATACAATACCTAATCCAATTATAATAGCAATAATATCAACTACTGTACTTACATAAGGAATTAGTGTAAGTGCCCATAAAATTATACTTAATATAAGTAATAAAAAGAATACATGGTGTTTTTTACTTAATTTTAATTTATTACAAACTAATTTATTTAAAACAATTGTAAAGATTGCTTTACTAATAAGTATAGCTCCTAGTAATATAGAAATTAAAATAGCTGATAAATTAGCTGTAACCATAAGTAGCATTAGTAATATAGAAGCTATAATAATAACTATAGGAACTAATATACCAATACCTATAACTCCAAATGGTTTTTTAGTAATTAATTTATATGATTTTTCTAAAAATTTAGGTGCAAGCCATAAGCATAACAACCAAATAACTATAACAGTAAGTACAAATGCTATTAATGAAATTGCATATTTTATAACTAAATTTTGAGAAGTTACAGTAGAAGAATAATTAACATTACCTGAAACGATACCTTCTTCTATAGAAATTTCAGAACTAGAATTGTAGTTAAAATCTCCTCCTACTCTTGCAGTAGACGCTATAGTAGTAGAATTATTTTGAGAATTGTTTTGGTTATTAAAGTTAATATCATCAGAAGAAACAAAAGCGTTTCTACCAATAGATCCATTTAAATTAAAAGTTTGAGCTTGTGCTTTTATATCTCTGTAAATATAGCCTGAAACATTCATGTTTTTACAAGATGAATATACATCATATACGACACCATCTATATTAACAGTTTTAGCAATAGTAAATAGGTTACTAAAAATATAGCTTTGATTTGTCAAAGTAACTGTATTTGCAACGATAAAAGCGTCTCCACCTATTTGAGAAGAGATAGTAACATTATTTGCAAAAACAACTAAATTTCCATCTACTATATAATCAACAGTTACATCATTTCCGAAATAAAAAGACATCTTCGCTTTTTAAAGTAGATTGGATAGCTGTTTGATTATTTTGACTATCTTCGCTAATAGGCATAACTTGCTCTTCATTAGATGTTTGGGTAGCAGTATTATCAGTACTATTACTAACAGCAGTAGTGCTAACATCTTCAGCTCTTACAATTGGTATCATAAGAGATAAAATTAAAAGAATTGATAAAATAATAAAGCTTAATTTTTTCTTTAACATGTTTTTTAAAACCTCCTTATAAATAAATTTATTTTATATAAGCAAAATATATATCTTTATAAAAAAAAAGTCAAGGTAATAAACTTAAAAAAATACCAAAACCAAAAGTAATAGCATGTTTCAAAGACAAATTAGTCTTATTTATGAGTGTTATTTATATAAAACTAATTTAACGAATTATTAGCATGAGCACAAAAATTTTTAACACAACAAGTATCACATTTTGGATTTCTGGCAGTACAAGTGTTTCTACCATGCCAAACAAAAAGATGGTTTATGTATTTTAAATCTTCTTTTGGAATAATTTTTAAAAGATCTTGCTCTATTTTTTGTGGGTCTTTTTGTTTAGAAAGTCCAATTAAATTAGAAATTCTCTTAGCATGTGTATCAACTGCAATACCTTGCGCAATCCCAAAGACTTCTAGCATAATTACATTAGCACTTTTTCTGCCAACACCTGCTAAAGAAGTTAGTTCTTTCATTGTGTTTGGAACTTTACCATTGAAGTTTTCTAAGATTTGTTTAGCACACAGTTTTATGTTTTTTGCTTTATTTTTATAAAAACCGCAAGGGTGGATTAATTCTTCTAATTCATGTATGTCAATAGCTTCAAAGTCTTCTATAGTTTTGCAACGATTAAATAATTTGGGGGTTGTTTTGTTTACCCTTTCGTCTGTACATTGGGCAGAAAGCATGACTGCTACTACTAGTTCAAAAGGCGTAGTAAAATTTAAACTGCACGTGGCGTCTGGGTAGGTGGCTTTTAATGTATTTATAAATTCTTTAATTTGTTTTTTTGTCATTTTTTATCATCTCCTGTGGGTATTTTACAAGAAAAATGAGGAGTAGTCAAGTTCATATTTATATGAAGTTGGTTGTAATATTTATATGAAGTTGGTTGTAATATTTTTAAAATTTCGAAAGTTTGATTTAACATAAAGAGGAACAAATAATCCCACTCAATAATATAATATACAAAAAACACTAGGAGGTAATAATTAAAATGTGTAAATTATTAAAAAAAACACTAGCAGTATGTTTAATAGGACTAGGACTAGGAATTCTACTTGTATTATTACTTCCTGTAACAGGCTGGCTATTTATTATAGGAGTAACAGTAGTCTTAGTTGGTCTTATGTGGCTAGCATGTTAATTTTTAAAGGGGGGAAATACATATGACAGTTGTAGTAAAAAAAGTACCCAAATTTTTAAGGGGATTTGTAAAATTTATATTTAGAATTAAAGATTAAAAGATGCTAAGATTTAAAATGAAGTTAATGCTTTTGGTATTAAGCTTCATTTTTTATATAAAAAAAGTTAAATTTATTAATTAAATGCAAAATTATAAAAACGAAAAAAAAAGAAGAAAACAAAATTTAAATTTTTCTCCTCTTTAATATCTAAAATTTTAATTTAAGCTCTTTTAACTTTTCCATTTTTTAAACATTTAGCACATACGTAAATTCTTTTTATTTCACCATTAACATCAGCTTTTACTCTTCTTAAATTAGGTTTCCAAGTACGAGCTGTTCTTTTACTAATATGAGAACGAGTAATGCTAAGTTTATTTCCGTTACCTGCTGTTTTTTCACAAATTGCACATTTAGCCATTCTTGATTGCACCTCCTAAAATCATAAATAAATTGACTATTAACAAGTTTAACACAAAAATAAAAAAAAAACAAGTATTTTTTGAAAATTATAAAAAATTCCTTGCAAAATAGGAAAAATGTGGTATAATAAATAAGCTATATGATAAAAAAGGAAAGGATTGAAAAAAATGAATTGTAAAGTAGAAAAAACAAAAAACGCAAATGAAGTAAAATTAGAAATAACAGTGGATGCTACAAAATTTGATGAAGCAATAAAAAAAGTATATTTCAAAAGTGCCAAATACTTTAATATACCAGGTTTCAGAAAAGGAAAAGCACCAATGCAAATAGTAGAAAAATATTATGGAAAAGAAATATTTTATGAAGATGCATTCAACGAAGTAGCTACGGAAGCTCTAGATGAAGCAGTAAAAGAAAATAACTTAGAAGTAGTAAGCAGACCCGACATAGATGTAACACAAATAGAAAAAGGAAAAGACCTAATCTTCACAGCAATAATGAAAACAAAACAAGAAGCAGAACTTGGAAAATATAAAGGAATAGAAATCAAAAAAATAGAATACAATGTAACTGATGAAGATATTGAGCACGAATTAAACCACATGCAAGAACACAACTCAAGACTAATTTCAATAGAGGATAGACCAGTAGAAAAAGGAGACATAGCAACAATCGACTTCGAAGGATTTGTAGATGGCAAAGCATTTGAAGGTGGAAAAGCTCAAAATCACGATCTAGAAATAGGAAGTAACACATTCATCCCAGGATTTGAAGATCAAATAATAGGAATGAAAATAGACGAAGAAAAAGACATAAATGTAAAATTTCCAGATGAATACTTCTCAAAAGACTTAGCTGGAAAAGATGCAACATTTAAAGTAAAACTTCATGAAATAAAGAAAAAAGAATTACCAAAATTAGACGATGAATTTGCAAAAGATGTAAGCGAATTCGATACTCTAAAAGAATTAAAGACAAGCATCAAAGAAAAGAAACAAAAACAAAATGACGAAAAAGCAAAATACGAAACTCAAGATGCCATAATAAAAGAAGTATGTAAAAACATGAAAGTAGAAATCCCTTCAGGAATGATAGAATTAGAAGTAGAAAACATGATGAAAGATATAGAACAAAGACTATCATATCAAGGATTAAAACTAGAACAATATCTTCAAATGATGGGAAAAACAAAAGAAGATATGCAAAAAGAATATGAACCTCAAGCAATTGAAGGAATAAAATCACGTTTAGCTTTAGAAGCTGTTATAAAAAAAGAAAAAATAGAAGCACGGAGATAAAGAAGTAGAAGAAAAAATGAAAGAAATGGCAAAAAATTACGGAAAAGAAAATGACGAAGAATTCATGAAAAACGAAAACGTAAAAAATTACATAAAACAAGGAATAACATCTGAAAAAGCTATGAAATTTTTAGAAGAAAATGCAAAAATAAAATAAAGTTAAGTTAAGGTTGAGGGTAAAAAATAAAAAAAACAATCCTCAACTTTTATATTTTAAATAAAAATATTAAAAAAGTATTGTTTATATACAAAAATAATGGTATATAATTATATAAACGTAAAAATAATGGTTACCATTAAACCAAAATTTTCTAAAAATAAAATAATTAATGGAGAAAGGTAAGTATAATATATCAATATTAAAATTAAATATATTATATAAGGAATGAAAATGTTAGAAAAAAATAGTTTAGTACCATATGTTATAGAACAAACAAGCAAAGGAGAAAGATCATATGATATTTTCTCAAGATTATTAAAAGATAGAATAATATTTTTAGGAGAAGACGTAAACCCAACAACATCAAGTCTAATTATTGCACAATTATTATTCTTAGAATCAGAAGATCCAGACAAAGATATAAATCTATACATAAATTCACCAGGAGGATCAATAACAGATGGAATGGGAATAATAGATACAATGAATTACATTAAATGTCCAGTATCAACAATCTGTATAGGAATGGCAGCAAGCATGGGAGCAGCTCTTTTAGCAGCAGGAGAAAAAGGAAAAAGATTTGCAACACCAAATGCCGAAATATTAATACATCAACCACTAATCGGTGGAGGAGGTCTATCAGGTCAAGCTACAGAAATCAAAATACATGCAGACCATTTAGTAAAAACAAGAGAAAAATTAAACAAATTTTTAAGTGATAGAACAGGTCAAACAGTAGAAACAATCCAAAAAGATACAGAAAGAGACAATTATATGACAGCCGAAGAAGCACTAAAATACGGATTAATTGACGGAATTATGGACAAAAGAAAATAAAAAAATAAAGGCAAAAATACAATAAAAAGAATAATATGTAGTGAAAAATATAATAATAAATAAGTCTTTATTTAGGAAAAAGTTAGGAGAGAAGAAAATGGCAAAAAATGATACACCAAAAAGTGTAAGATGTTCTTTTTGTGGTAAAGCACAAGAAAATGTTAAAAAAATAGTAGCAGGCCCAGGAGTATATATTTGTGACGAATGTGTAGAGCTTTGTACAAGTATAATAGAAGCAGAATTATACGAAGACGAAAAAGCAGGCTATTCATTAAATGAATTAAATAATATACCAAGCCCACAAGAAATAAAGCAAATATTAGACGATTATGTAATAGGCCAAGATGATGCTAAAAAAACATTATCAGTAGCAGTATACAATCACTATAAAAGAATAGCACATGAAGAAAATGCTAAAAATGATGATGTAGAAATCCAAAAAAGTAACATATTACTTCTAGGTCCAACAGGATGTGGAAAAACATTACTTGCAAGAACATTAGCAAAAATTTTAAACGTACCATTTGCAATAGCAGATGCAACAACACTAACAGAAGCAGGATACGTAGGAGAAGACGTAGAAAACATCCTATTAAAACTAATTCAAGCAGCAGATGGAGATGTATCAAAAGCAGAAAAAGGAATTATATATATAGATGAAATAGACAAAATATCAAGAAAATCAGAAAATCCTTCAATAACAAGAGATGTAAGTGGTGAAGGAGTACAACAAGCACTTCTTAAAATAATCGAAGGAACAATAGCATCAGTACCCCCACAAGGAGGCAGAAAACACCCAAATCAAGAACTAATTCAAATAAACACCGAAAACATTCTAATAATATGTGGAGGTGCATTTGAAGGACTAGAAAACATAATAAAAGACAGAACAGGTGAAAAGTCAATAGGATTTGGAACCAAAATACAAAGTCAAAAAGAAATAAACAAATATGAAGTATTTAAAGAACTATTACCACAAGACTTACTAAAATTCGGCTTAATCCCAGAATTTATAGGAAGATTGCCAATAGTTGCAACATTAAAAGATCTAGACAAAGAAGCACTAATAAAAATACTATTAGAGCCAAAAAATTCATTAGTAAAACAATACCAAAAACTATTTGAAATAGATGGTGTAGAATTAGTATTTGAACAAGAAGCACTAGAAGCAATAGTAGACAAAGCAATAGAAAGAAAAACAGGAGCTAGAGGCCTTAGATCTATAATAGAAGAAATAATGAGAGATATTATGTTTGATATACCATCTAACCCAAATATAGAAAAATGCATTATAACTAAAGAAACAGTAACAAAAAATGCAGGTCCAAAAGTAGTTGAAAGTGAAGAAAAGCAAGATAAAAAAATAAACATAAAGAAAAAAAGACAATTTCCAGAAAAAGAGACTGCTTAAGGAACAGGGTCAATTTGGGACGTTTCCCAATTGGACATTTTGACCAGTCTGGGACACTTCTTCATTTTGGGGGATAGTGATAAAACCATTGGTATTCGTGTGATTTAGCTCTGGGGGGATAATGTTATATT
>CALXUW010000091.1 GCA_944391795.1 uncultured Clostridia bacterium | reverse complement strand
CTAGTTAAGAGTTACCTTTGGAATACTAAAGTAAACTTGCCTTGGAGGTATTATATATATAAAATTTATGTAATGACGAATGCAACAGGAGTAAATAATAGCCCTTCTTAATATAGAATAAATGAGGAAGCGCGAAGGATGTAGCGAGAGGCTCGTTTATTCTATATTTAGAAGGGCTTTATTTACGTATGAAGCCGAGGAATGGAATAAATTTTATATATATAATACCTCCAAGGCAAGTTTACTTTAGTATTCCAAAGGTAACTCTTAACTAGAATTTTAAAAAGTACCACTCCAAAAAATATTACTTCTATAAAAACACCTCAAACTCCCTAATATTATTTCCTCTTAAAAAATCTTGAACCGGCATTCTTTTTGCATTTTCAGCTTGTATTTCTATAATTTTTAATATTCCATCTTTTGCTTTTACATATAATCCGTCTTTTGGATTTGCAAGAATTATAGTTCCATTTTTTATTATATCAATACTTGTATCTACAATAATATTAGTAGAGTTTGCAACTTCTACTTTCCAAAACTTTATCTTTTTATCATTTAAAAATGCATATGCTCCCATTATTGGATTTAGTCCTCTTACTAGGTCTTTTATTTCCTTTGCTGTTTGCTCATCCCAGTTTATTTTTGCCATTTCTTTGTTTAACATTGGTGCAAGAGTAAAATCATTTCCTTGTTTTTCTCTTGTAGCAGTTCCATTTTGTATTTGTTCTAATGTTTTTACTAAAAGATCTGCTCCAATTTTTGATAGTCTTTCCCAAAGTTCTCCTGTTGTTTCATTTTCTCCTATTTGAACTTCTTCTTTTAAAATCATATCTCCTGTATCCATTCCTACATCCATATACATAGTTGTAACTCCAGTTACTTTATCTCCGTTTAGTACAGCCCATTGAATTGGTGCTGCTCCTCTATATTTTGGAAGTAATGAAGCATGAACATTTATGCACCCAAATTTTGGAATATCTAAGATTTCTTTAGGCAATATCTTTCCATATGCTACAACACATATAACATCTGGATTTAATTTTTTTATTTCTTCTATAAATTCTTGATTGTTTTTTATTTTTTCTGGCTGAAAGATTTTTAGGTTATTTTCTAAAGCAAATTCTTTTACTGGTGATGCTAACAGTTTCATCCCTCTTCCTTTTGGTTTATCTTGATTTGTAACTACTGCTAAAATTTCATGTCCTGATAAATAAAGTTTTTGAAGACTTTCTTTTGCAAAATCTGGAGTTCCCATAAATATTATTTTCATACATTATCTCTCTTTTCTAAAAATTTATTTATTTTCTTCTGGTTCAATATATTCTAGTGTTCCAGGAATCATTTTGTCTACAAATACTATTCCGTTTAAATGGTCAATTTCATGGCAAATTGCTTGAGCAAGTAATTCTTTTGCTTTTATTTTTTCTTTTTTTCCTTCTCTATTTATATATTCTACTGTTACTTCTAATGGTCTTACAACTTTTGCAAATTGATTTGGAAAACTTAAACATCCTTCATCAACTTCTTGCTCTCCTTTTGTTTTTAGTATTTCTGGGTTAATTAATGCAATTGGGCCATTATCATCATAAAGGTCAATTACTATAACTCGTTTTAAAATTCCTACTTGAACGGCAGCAAGACCTACTCCATTATATTTATGCATTGTATCTATCATATCATCTATTAGTATTTGTATTTTGTCATCTACTTTTTCTACTTGTCTTGATGTTTTTTTTAGAATTTCGTCATTTTCATATCTTAAATTTCTAATAGCCATTTTTTCCTCCTTTAATTTATATTTTTTATGACATATTGTTTGGATTTACATCAATAGTTATTCTTGTATCTTTTAAGTTTTTTGAATAGACTTCTTTTAAATAATTGTTTAATATCTGATTTATATTTTCTGTCATTTTAGCTTTTAAAATTATTCTCCACCTATATCTATTTTGTATTTTGCTAATAGGTGCTGGAATTGGCTTAAATATGTTACATTCTTCTTTAGGAAGAAGATTTTTTAAATAATTATAAGTCCAATTACTTAAATTTATAAGTTCTTTTTCATTTAAACTATTAAATCCAATTAATATTATATCGCAAAATGGAGGATATTTCAACTGTTTCCTTAGTGCAATTTCCGTTTCGTAGAACATTTTAAAATCTTGCTGTCTTGCACATTGTATACTATAGTTTTCTGGATTATAGCTTTGGATTATTACTTTTCCTTTTGCTTCTCCTCTACCTGCTCTTCCTGCAACTTGTGTTAATATTTGAAAAGTTCTTTCATTTGCTCGATAGTCATCAATATTTAGTGAACTATCTGCTGCTAGAACTCCTACTAATGTGACATTTGGAAAATGATGCCCTTTTACTACCATTTGTGTTCCAATTAATATATCTATATTCTCATTTTTAAATTTATATAAAATCTCTTCATGTGAATTTTTTTTAGATATTGTATCAATATCCATTCTAATTGTTGAAGCATTTGGAAATTGTTTTTGTATTTCTTGTTCTAGTTTTTGAGTACCTGTTCCAAAATACCTTATTTTGTCACTCTTACAATTTGGACATATTTTTACTACATTTTCTTCATATCCGCAATAATGACATTTTAATTTATTTTCAAAGCTATGGTATGTTAAACTTATATTACAATTTTTGCATTTTACAGTATATCCGCAATTTCTACACATTATGAATGTTGAATAACCTCTTCTGTTTAAGAATAGTATTGTTTGTTTTTTTTGTTTTAAATTTTCTTCTATTGCTAAATATAAATCCATACTTAGCATTGAACGATTTCCATTTGCTAGTTCTTGTTTTAAATCTACTATATTTATTATAGGAAGTAGTGCATTATTTGCTCTTTTGGTTAATGTTAAAAGCTCCATTTCTTCATATTTTTTATCTAGACTGTTTGCTTTATAGTATGAAGTTATATCTGGGGTTGCACTTCCTAATAGTAATGGACAATTATTTTCTTTGGCTAAGTATTTTGCAACTTCTTTTGCATCATATTTAGGGTTTGCTTCTGATTTGTATGATGTATCATGTTCTTCATCTATTATTATTATTCCTAAATCTTCTACTGGTGTAAATATTGCAGACCTTGCTCCTATTACAATTTTTACTTTTCCACTTTTTATTTTATTCCATTCATCATAGCGTTCTCCTATTGATAATTTGCTGTGTATTACTGCTAATTCACTTTTTCCAAACCTGGCAATAAATCTATTTAGCATTTGGGGGGTTAATGATATTTCTGGAACTAAAAGTATTGCTCTTTTTTGTTTTTCAATTACTTTTTGTATTAATTGTAAATATATTTCTGTTTTTCCGCGAACCTGTTATTCCATATAATAAAAATGATTTGTATTTATTTTGTTCTATTGTTTTTGAAATTTTTTCATAGGCTATTTGTTGTTCTTCATTTAATTTTAGATTTTTTGTGCTTTCTTCTTTTTTTATTTTTTCTATATCTTTAGTAAATAAGGGATCTCTTTCTATTTTCTTTTCTACTATTCTTAAATACCCATTTTTTATTAGAGTAGTTATTATAACCCTAGAACAATTTGTAAACATTTCTATTTCTTGTGCTGTTGCACCCTCATTATTTTTTACAAAATTTATTACTTTTTTTTGCTTTGGAGATTTTATTTTATTAGTAGTAATATCTAGTTCAATTTCTTCTATATCTTTTTTTAGTACAATTGTATTTATTGTTTTATCTTTTACTTTATTATTCTTTGAATTTGTACCTGGAGTTAACATTAATTTGATACAATCAGACACACTACAAAAGTACCTTTTTGCCATCCATCTTGCTAGATTTATTTGATTGTTTGTTAGATTTTCTTCTAAGCTTTTAATGTCTTTTATATTTTGAATAATTGTTGTTTCTTCTTTTAGTCCTACAACAAATGCTTGTGTAAGTTTTTCGCTTTTGCCAAATGGTACTAGTACTTTGCTTCCAACAACTATTAGTTCTTCTAAGTCTTTTGGTATGTTGTAGTCAAAGGTTCTATTTAATTTTTTTGCTGTTCTATTTATTATAACTTCTGCTATCATTTTATTTCTCCTTGTACTTAGCCTTTTTTAGTTTTAAGTCATATTAAAAAAGGATAGAATTACATAAAAATTCTATCTTTCAAGAAATTACGTTTACAAACAAACATGTTTTGGTCCATTATTATTAGAACATTTTTTACTTAGTTTGATATGTTTTTTTCGTTTTCTATTATTGCCATTATTAAATTAACTGTTTTTTCAAAATTATCGTTTTTTATCATATAGTCATATAATTTTATTTTTGATTCTTCATAATCTAATCTGTTTAGTCTTAGTTCTATTTCTTCGTTAGTTAAATTATCTCCTCTTGCAATTAATCTTCTTCTTAGTTCTTCTTTTTCTACCCTTAGAAAAATTGTTACTAATTTTGTTTCATTTTTTAGTAACTTTATTAAATTTTCTGTTCCATTTACTTCTATGTCTTTTACTATAATTTTGCCACTTGCTATTTTTTCGTTCATTAATTTTCTTGATGTTCCATAGTAATTTTCATGGTGTAAATCATATTCATAGAATTCATCATTTTTTATTCTTTGCTCAAATTCTTCTTTTGTTATAAAATGGTATTGTACTCCTTCTTGTTCACCATTTCTTGGCTTTCTTGATGTATAAGAAGGTAAAGAAATAACATTGTCCATTCTTTTTATTAATTCTTTTTTTATTGTGTCTTTTCCTGCACCTGAAACACCAGATAAAATAACTAACATATTATTTTTACCTTCCCTTCTGCAATTTCATTTGCAGCTAGTGTTACTGGTGACTCTTCTTTTACATCTGTTTTTGGTTTATCTCCTGCTGCTATTTGTCTTGCTCTTCTTGCTGTTGCTATTACTAATTCATATCTATTTTTTGCTCTTTTTAGTAGCTCGGCTACTGTTGGTTTTACCATCATTTTAATACACTCTCCTTATTTGTTAATTTTTTTATTTATTTTGTAAGGTCTAATGCTGGTTGTTTATTTATATCTTCTTGAGATATGTCTTTATCTATTCTGCCACCTACTGTTTCTGGTTGAACTGCAGATAGTATGATATGACCAGAATCCATAATTAAAACAGCTCTTGTTCTTCTTCCATATGTTGCATCTACTGCAGTTTTATTATCTTTTGCTTCTTGAACTAGTCTTTTTATTGGTGCTGATTCTGGGCTTACAATTGCTACTATTCTTTGTGCTGATACAATATTTCCAAATCCTATATTTACTAATTGCATAATTAAGGCTTCCTTTCTTTTTTATTCTATATTTTGTATTTGTTCTCTTATATTTTCTAGCTGCGTTTTTATGTCTATTACTTCATTTGTTATTTCTAAATTGTTTGCTTTCGAACCTATTGTATTAGTTTCTCTATTCATTTCTTGTGTTATAAAATCTAGTTTTTTTCCTATTGCTTCGTTAGAATTTAAAAGTTTTTCAAATTGTTGTATGTGGCTATTTAGTCTTGTTACTTCTTCTTCAATTGAGCATTTGTCTGCATATATTACAACTTCTTGGGCAAGTCTTGCTTCGTCTATTTCTTTGGTTTTTAGTACTTCTTTTATTCTCTTTTCTAATTTTACTACATATTCTTCTATAAGTCCAGTAGAAGATAAAGATATTTTTTTAACTTTTTCTTGTATTTGTTCTATTCTTGTCTTTAGATCTTGAGCTATTTTTTCTCCTTCTATTTTTCTCATGTTTATTAGATTTTCTATAGCTTCTTTTACCACATTTAATAATTCTTCTTTTACTTTCTCTTCTTCTTGGTTTTCTTGAATTGTTAGTACATCTGGATATTTTGATATTTCGGTTACTTCTATATTTGATAATAAGTTTTCTTGGTTTGCAAGAGCCCTTAGCTCATTTATGTACATTTTGGCTAATTCAAAATTTATATTTATCTTTTTGGTTTTAGCTGATTTATCTTCAAAATTGATAAATATATCTACTTTTCCTCTTTTTAGTTTTGAAGAGATTAGTTTTTTTATATCATCTTCTAAATAGTTAAGTATTTTTGGCATTTTTATTGATATATCTAAATATCTGTGATTTACACTTTTTACTTCTACTTGATATTCTCTTAAATCTATATTGTATGATGCTCTTCCATAACCTGTCATGCTTTTAATCATTTTCTTTTACCTCTTTTTTGTTTGTTTTTTACTACTTATATTTTCGTTTTTAGTAGTAGTTTCTTTTGGCTCTTTTTCTTTTGGTGTTACTTTTTTGGTTTTTACTTGTTTTTTGGCAGTTTGGCTTTTGCTTTTTTCTTTATTAATGCTTTTTGGTTTTGTTTTTTTGCTTGGATTAAGGTTTTGTTTTGTGTTTTGATTTTTATCAATTGTTTGTTTTGTTTTTTCTTCTTTTTTAGTTTCTTTTTTTACGTCTTTTTTATCTTCTTTTGGGCTTTCTTTTTCTATTTTTTCATTTTTTTCTTTTTTGTTTTCTTTTTTTATTTCTTGTTCATCTTCTTTTTGGTTATCTTTGGTTTCTGACTCTTCTTTTTTGCTTTTCTTTTTTGCTTCTTTTTTAACAGGTTCTTCCTTTTTTACTATTTCTGATATATCACTTAGGCTATTTAAATATTCTTTTTTTTCTTTTGTATATAGTATTATTGATTTTAGAACATAATATATTGAAAAAATGTATGATGAAGTTAGTAAATAATATCTAAAATCGTATTTATATACATTTATAACATGCATTATTGATAAACTATGTATAGATAAAACTAATAATTCCACACCAGTTAATGCTATTGATGTATCATCTTTTTTGTATGCTTTTTCTAGCATTATTAATCCGAATTATTAAAAATACCCCTGCAAAAACTTGAATATCTCCTACTAGTCTTTCTTGTTTTATGTTTACATATGCTAGGTTTAATATTGCAAAATAGATTATTACTCCTATTGCTTTTAATAAATTTTTAAATATTTTTTTTAAAATTGTTTGTGATACATCTTTTGGAATTTTTTTTGATTTTAGTTTAGCTTTTTCTTCTTTAATTAGGCTATTCTTTTTATTCATTTATTCCTCCTCGTCTTCTAGTTCATACATTATAATACTTAGTATATTTAAAGCTACCGTTTCTGTTCTTAATATTCTTTTTCCTAGTGTTACTACTTTAAATCCTTGTTTTTTTAGTTCTTCGATTTCTGCTTCTTCTATTCCGCCTTCTGGTCCAATTAATACTCCAATTTTAAAATCTTTTTTATTTAAAAATTCTTTATTTTCTTTTATTTCTTTTAATGCTTGTTTTAATGTATATTTTTTTTCATTTTCATATGGTACTATTAATATATCATAATTTTTTGCGATAGTACAAATGTCTTTTATGGCTATTATTTCATTAATTTTAGGAATTATATTTCTGGTACATTGTTTTGCTGCAACTTCTGAAATTTTTTGCCATCTATCTAACTTTTTTAGCTTGTCTTGTTGGTTTAATTTTACTACACATCTTTTCATTTCGACAGGAGTTATGTCATATGCTCCTAGTTCTACTGATTTTTGTATTATTAGTTCCATTTTATCTTTTTTGGGTATTCCTTGGAATATTGTAACTTTTGTTTTTGGTTCTTTAGATATTTTTGATTTTTTTAGGATTTCACAAATTATTTGATTTTCTTGGATGTCTAATATTTTACAGATGTTGTCTTCTGATTTTTCTAGATTACATATTATGATTTCATCATTTATTTTTTTTCTTAATACATTTTTTATGTGGTTTACGTCTTTGTCTTTTATTGTTATTTTATTTTCTTTTATTTGGTTTTCAGATACAAAAAATTTTGGCATTTTTCTTTCTTCCCTTCATTTTGGTATTATATCATGTAAAGGGGAAATGGTCAATTGGATTTGGGAATATATTTTTTTGTGTACGATAAAAAACCTCATTATGATATTTTTTTATCATAATGAGGTTTTTTTCTTTAATTTATGTAAATTTATGTGAATTTTTCTAAATCTATTTTTTTGATAACGTTAAAATTACTAAGTATAAATTTCATACTAAACTTGCTGTTAGTAAATCTTCTTCTCATAAAGAGCTTTTCTTTATTCTTACTAATCTTGCTTATTTTTCACATTTTACTTTTTATATATTCACTTACTAGCTTAATAAGTTCTTCTGCCGTTGCTATTTGTGCTTCTGTTGCTTCTGGTTTAGCAACATATTCATCATCATAATCACTATCTTCTCTTATCCTATTTGCTTGAGTTATTCTTTTACCCATTGCTTTAGGGAATATTTCTGTATTAATATAGTTTTTATTAAAATGTGCTAATACATCTTTATGTTTTTTAAAATCAATTGGCTCTAATGCTAACACTGCTCTAATTGTATGAAATATTGAATAATAAGCTCTATTATTTGCAGATAAATAACTTTTATTATTATATAACAATTTGGCATCCGCTAATTCATTTTTTGCTTGTTCTAATCGATGCATTACTAATTCTTTTGATATTTTAAGCATCACTTAAAACCACTCCTTCTCTTTGAATATTCATATAAAACGGCAACGCATCTAACCAATAATTGAACTTATCTATATTCTTAACTAAAGGAGATATCATTATGTCAAAATTGTTTGCATCTTCAATATCGTAAGCCATATCTGAAACTTTAACAAAATAATCATACATCTCATCATCTGTCAAATCTGTTAAAATCATAATATCTATATCAGAGCTTTCATTATAATCTCCACGAGCATAAGAACCATACAGTATTATCTTCTTGACTCTATTTCCTAATATTTCTTTTACACCATTTATAAACTCATCAATAATGTTACTAATATTCTTAGGTAAATTTGGCATATTTGTTCTCCTTTCATAATTTATAATCTATAAATAGTATAACATATTTTATAAAAATTACCAATATTTTATTAAAATTTTATTTCTTTCGTATGTGTCAAGTAAATGTAGGCAATTTTTTTATCTTTTTTTCTAATCCTTTAAATGCCATTGCTTCCAACACTTTATTTATTTTTTTGTTCTCTTAATAAACAAATTAATAACTTAATCTTAATTC
>CALXUW010000090.1 GCA_944391795.1 uncultured Clostridia bacterium | reverse complement strand
GGTTCATTTTTATAGATGTAATCTGCTATTTTATCATATGCAAACAATTTTATTTTAGATTTATTAGTTAATATAGCTTCAAATTCTACTTTTGCATATTGCTTTTTACCTATTACAAATCTATAATCTAATTTACTTATTCTTTTTATTAATAATATACATTCATTCATATTTATTTTTTTTCTTTCTTAAAATACATATATTCGAAGAAAGTTCTACTAATATATATTTTAATGATTCATTTTTACCTAAATTAGGAAGGAATACTTATATTTTTGCCACAACAAGGTTACTTGATGAGCTCCCACAACTCACATTTAACGACCTAAATCTAGTTAGAGATAATTATAAATCTATTGCTATCAGGGCTCAGGGCTACCTTATATAAAGTGTGGAACGACATCCATAGTAGCTGCCGCTATGGGTCGGAGTGCTGACGCTGCGGTCTCTGGCTGGATTACTAGAGCTATTGCCGTTGTAATAAAGTCCGGCGCAAAACTCGATAGTTGGTGGAGTAGGCCTCTGCAGTCCAATCCCATACATTTCCAGCAAGGTCATAAATGTTATTTGCTTTTGTAAACTCACTACTTCCTGTTGGAATCCTTGTTGAGCCTGTTTTGGTCACCATACTGCCACTACTATTTTCATATTCAAATGTTGTGTTACTATAATTTCCCCAATCTTTTGAATCGTCTATTACTTGCTCTTTGGTTTTATTTCCACTTTCTATTAACCACATTAACGTTCTATCATATTGATTTCCCCATATCATCCCTGTTTTTACATTTTTATTACTTCCTTTTAACTTTTTACACTTTTCATACATTGTATACCATGTTTGACTTCCTATATCTGTATTCATTCTTCTTACTACTGCTACATCTTTTCCTAAATCTCCTGTCTCGTATCTTCCTATATAGAATCCTCCATATTTTTCTACACTTTTTATCATATTTGTAAATTCTTTCTCTAATTGCATTAAAAATTCATGCATTGTTTCTACTCCTAATCCATATTTTTTTAACCTTGAATCTTTATCATAATCTTTAACTATGTCTGGCTCTCTATATGAATAAAAACCTGATGTTCTGGTTATTTTCATTATTCCATTACTTTCACTCCAATTATTTGGAGCTGTTCCTGTTACTTGGTCATAACTACTTGATGTACTTGTTGAAAAATTATATATTTTCCCCCACAATTTTCCATTACTATCTTTTCCATAAAATTTACTCGTATCATATACTGGCACCCATACATATTGATTTCTTGTTTTTTTCGCTTCTACTACATTTGTATCATTTACTTCCTCTTCTCCTTCATATATTACATATCCTGTATCTATTTCATTTTCTCCTGCTGCCTTACTTCCTACATATCCTTTTGGGACTGGCACTGTGTCTCCGCTTGCATCTTGAACTTTATTTACATGTTCTTCTGTATATTCTTTTACTTGTTGTTTTTTTGCATTGTTATTTTCTACTACCTCTTGGGTATTTGCTACACTTTTTTCATTTTGTGCCTCTAATAAATTTGTTTTTTGATTGTTTGTTACTAATATTATTGTTGTAACTGTTGCAATAAGTATTATTAGTATTATTGCAACTATTGTTATTATTATTTTTTTGTTTTTAGGTAATTTTTCTTTTTTATCTTCCATTTTTTTCTTCCTTTCATCTTTATATACTAGATTTTCAAAAAGTATGTTTATACTTTCTATGTAAAAACTTTATACCATTTTTTATCTTTTGTACACATATTTTTTATTTGAACTTTTTGCCTTTTTTATAAAAAATAGCACTTAAAGCCATACTTATAGTATGACCCTAAGTGCTATCTTTTATTTTCATTTTTTTACTTTTTAATTTTTTTTCAGCATAAAAAGGCTCTCCACTTTTTGTTTCAAAAGTGCAGATTAATCCTCCACTTATTTGAGTAAACAAATTCCACGTTAAATAAAGAGTAGCTCTCTCTCTCTCTCTCTACAGCTGTAACAGTTTCAGCTTGTGCTTCTATTTTCATTTGTACTCTTTCCTCCTTTATTACTTGGTATCTATATGTTACGTGGCTCAATACTAACTCTACGACCTATTATAACTTTTCGCATTATAAGTATAACCTACTCTTTTTACTTTTTCAATACTTGTCACACAATTGTAATATTCCCATAATAATTAAATTTAGCCTTCATCATAAAGATTATATAAATTTATTCATTTCTTCTATCAAATATAATGGTATATTTAATATTTTTCCATCTTGTTTTAGATTATTTAAAGAAAATCTTATTGATTTATCTGGTTTATATTTTTCTACATATTTTGTTAAACTAGTATTATTAACTGTATTTCCTGCTTTTACTTCTATTGGTATAATTTTGTTTTCATATTGTATTATAAAATCTATTTCATTTCTATCAAATGTAAAATAGTTTGGAGTATTATCATATATCATATTTAACATATTTAATACATAATTTTCTGTAAATGCTCCTTTAAATTCTTCGAATAATTTGTTTCCTTCTACCACTATTCTACTATCTAAATTTGCCATTCTTCTTAATAGCCCAACATCATTCATATATATTTTAAATGAGCTTAAATCATTATATGCTTTTAAAGGAAAACTTGCTTTTTTGACATCATAAATTTTATAAATTAAATTTGCATCATTTAACCAATTTAAAGCATTTTCATATTCTCTTGCTCTTGCTCCGTTTTTTATTACTTGATATAAAAATTTTTTATTTTCTTTTGCAAGTTGTGAAGGTATGCTATTCCATATTAAAGATATCTTGTTTGCTTCACTGTTTTGTGTATGTTTTGAAAAATCACTTTCATATGCTTTTAAGATATTTTCTTGTATTTGATTTACCTGTTCCATATCTTTGTCATTAACCCATGAATAAACTGCCTCTGGCATTCCACCTATTATAAAATAGGCTTTTAATTTTTCTTCTAATTGATTTGCAAATATTTCTGGAATAACCTCAATTTTATTAATTGATTCTATATATTCTACTAAATTAGCACAATTGTCTGCTTTTAAAAATTCTGTAAAAGTCATTGGATACATATTTAAAAAATCTACTTTTCCTACTGGAAAAGATGTATGTGATAATCTAATTCCCAATAAACTTCCCGCACAAGCTAGATGATATTCATTTGCTTCCTCTTGAAAATATTTTAAACTATTTAATGCATCTGGACATTCTTGTATTTCGTCAAATATTATTAAAGTTTTTCCTGGTAAAATTGCTTTGCCATATATAAATGCTAACTGTTCTAGTATCCTTTTAGGATCCTTAGTATTTACAAATAAATTATATAAATCTTCATCATGGTCAAAGTTAAAATAAGCAACTCCTTCGTAATTTTCTTTTCCAAATTGTTTTAATATATAGGTTTTTCCTACTTGTCTTGCTCCTTTTATTATTAATGGCTTTCTATATTTACTATTTTTCCATTCTATTAATTTTTTTAATATTAATCTCTCCATTTTCATCAACTCCTATAATTAATATAGTTAATTTAAGCACAAGCACAAAGCACACTCTCTAATCCAACTTCCAAATCAATAAGCCCATTTTTATATTCATAATCCAAATTTCTAAGTTTTTGCAAAATATCATACAACTCTTTTTCTTTAAAAGCCCTTGCCTGAGTTTTATACTTATTAACTAAAAAAGTTTGATTAGGTTTTAATTTTAAACTTGCTATCACATCTTTATTATACTTTATAGCAAGTTTGGTTAAATATAACTTTTTAAAGTGATTATACAAAGTAATCAATATCTTTTGAAGTGGCTCTTTTGCATAAATTAAATTTTTAAGTACTTCTAAAGATTTTGCCACATTTCTTTTTCCTAAATTATCTGTCAAATCGAATATAACACTCTCTAGTTTTTTTATTGTTAATTTATCTATATCTTCTTTTTCAATTTTGCCATTTTCTCCTGCATATTCAATTAATTTTCTAATTTCATTTATTAAATCTTGCATATTAGTCCCGTGAGCATTCAATAAAATATTTTAGATTTACATCATCAATTTGCACTTTATATCCGTTACAGATAGCTTTTATTCTTTTTTCAATTTGAAGTGGTTTTTGAAAATCAAATTTACATACAATTCCCAATTTATCAATTGTTTCATATAGTTCTTGTTTTATATCTGCTTCTTCTTCAACAAAAACTAATACTACACTTGAATTTATAATATCTATATTTTCTTTTATATAATTATTAATTTTTTCTTTTAACTTAGAAAGCTCGTTATTTTTTTTCTTACCTTCTTTTTTTAATATTGCTGTATTTCTTGCAATTATTAATTTTTTTTCATATCCAAATGCTGGTGTTTCTATATCTTGTATTAGTTCATTAACATTTGTTTCGTCTATTAAAATATAGTTTATTCCTTTTATAGTTTCTCCAAAAGTTGATTTTATTTTTTTTAATATTGATTCTATTAAAAATAACTCTTCTCCGTATAAAAGATAGATACTATTTAGTTTTTTGTCTTTTAATTGCTTTTCTAAGTCTTCTATTGTTTTCAATTAAAACTTCTCCTTTTTTATTATTTTTAAATAATTTTACAATTTTTCTGCAAACTTTGCTGAATGTGCATGACATATAGCAATTGCCATACTATCTGTTATATCATCTAATTTTGGTAATTTTTCAGTATTTAATATCATTTTTACCATTCTTTGCACTTGCATTTTATCTGCTCTTCCGGTATCCTACTACTGCTTGTTTTACTTGAAGAGGAGTATATTCGTATGTTGGTATATTATTTATTCTTGCTGTAACTAATATTACTCCTCTTGCTTGTGCTACATTTATTGCAGTTTTTGCATTATTGTTGAAAAATAATTCTTCTATTGACATACTTTGAGGTTTGTATTTTTCTATTATATCTTTTAATTCATAATATATTTTTTCTAGTCTTAATGGAAATGATTCTCCTGCGTTTGTTAAAATTGCTCCTGATGTAATTAAATTAAACTTGTTTCCAATGTAATCTATTATGCTATAACCGAGTTATTGCAAATCCTGGATCTATTCCTAGTATTCTCATATGTTTTTTTCCTTCTTTATCTTCCTAAAATTATTCTAAATATTTCTGAAATACTCCATGCTTGAGCTATTGCTCCTTTTGGCATATATGGTTTTTTTGAATCATATATTTCAGCTATACTTCCTATACATCCTCTTTGGTATATTTCTTTTTTGAATGTTTTTTTAGTTTTGTCTATAAATTTGTTTAGTTTTTCTTGTAATTCTTGTTTTTCTTTTTTATTCTTAGTTAATTTTAGTTTATTTTTTAAAGCATTATAGTAAAGGCCTAAAAGCCAAACCCAAGTAATTCCTTGATGGTAACTTGAATCTCTTTTTTTAGGATCTCCTTCATATATTTCTACATAGTTTTCTTCGCCTTTTGCTAAAGTTTTTAGTCCGAAAGTCATTTAGTAATTCTTTTTCTACTGTTTGTAACAAATTTAAAGCTTCCTTTGTAGTTGGGTCTAGCACTTGGTATGTTAAACTTAAAGCAAATAATTGGTTTGGTCTTATTTTACTATCTCCTAATACATCATATAAACAGTTCTTTTTTTCGTTATAAAATTTGTTTCCAAATGCTATTTTACAGTTTTGAGCTAATTCTTTGTATTTTTTAGCTTTTATAACATGGCCAAATTTTTTAGATAGACTTGCCATTATCATATTTGCATTGTACCACATTGCATTTATTTCTACTGCTTTTCCGTTTCTTGGTGTTATTGCTACATTACCATATTTTGCATCCATCCATGTATTTTGTGTTTCATCGGTACCTGATACTATTAGTCCGTCTGTATCTAGGTATATATTGTTTTCATCTACATCTATACCTTTTTCGTAGTTTTCTATTATGTTTTCTAATTTTGAATAAAATCTTTCTTTTATAAATTTGTAATCTCCTGTGTAATCTATATATTTTTGAATTTGCTCGAACAATAGTAATGATGCATCTACACTGTTATATAGTGGTCTATTGTCATAACCTGAATATCCATTTGGAACTAAACCATATTTTATGTCTCTTATTAGTGTAAGTAATACTTCTTTTGCTATTTCAAATCTTTTTGGTATTAATAATAGCCCCTCAAATGCAATTAAAGCATCTCTTCCCCAGTCTAAAAACCATGGATATCCTGCAATTATTGTGTGCAAACCAAAGCTTGGCCTATATACAATAAAATTGTCGGTAGCCATTAAAAATGTTTTTATTAGCTTTATTTTTTCAATACCTTGTTTTGTTTTGCTGTCATTTTCTGAATCTATTAATAGTGATTTATTAATTAATTCTTCTAATCTTATAATTTCATTTGTAATCATTTCTTTTACATCTATTTGCTCTATATTTTCTTCGAAAGAACAAATAAATGAAATTTCTTTTTCTTCATTTGGTTCTATTTCTATTTCATAGACTCCTGGAACTGCATGATTTTCTTCTGGGAAAAATCCTCTTTTTTCTTCTTCTATATAAAACATATTGTGAAAAATATCGTCCTTATGCTCTATATATTTTCCTTCTGATATGTTCATATATATTGGTGTTTGAGAATTATCATCTATTATTAATTTTACTTTGTTTTTCTTTACATCTTGCCTTAATTTAAAGTAATGGTCTGTATTCATTGAGTGAAAATCTCTAAAATTTACTATTGGAGCTAATGTGAGTTTTGACTTTGCTTTTCCATTTTTTACTTTGTAATACACTCCTACTGTGTTTTTTCCATATTCTAAACATATAATTTTGGTTATTTCTACATCTCCTATTTGGTATTTAAAAATAGGTACATAGTCTTTTCTAAATTCTACTTGATATTTGTAGCCTTGTGATATGTAATTTTTACATACATTTGTGTATAAATTATATTTTTTATCTCCTTGTATTTCTATGCTTTCATCTAATTTTGATAATATTAAATATCTTCTTGCAGGTGGTGTAAGTGGCGCAATTAGTAAGCCATGGTATTTTCTTGTGTTTACTCCTATTATGGTTGATGAACTAAAACCACCTATTCCGTTTGTTATTATCCATTCTTTTTGAATAGCGTTTTCTAATTCTAAATCTTCATTTGTAAATTCCATTTTTTATACCTTCCTTAATATTTATTTTCTTCTTCTAGTCTTTTTATCATCTCATGTCTTATTTGTGCATGTGATTTTTTTCTTCCTCTTGCACTTTTTGGTTTTGTTTCAAGAGTTTTGTTTGCTTGGCTTTTAGTGTTTATCATTTTGTAGGTATCTTCTGTTATTTTTCTTCTTTTTGGCCTTTTTTCGATTGGTTTTTTTTCTTTTTGTTGCCTTTTTCTGGCTTTTTCGTCTGCTTGTCTTATTGATTCTATTCTATCTTTGTATTTACTGCTAAATTTGCTTTTTCCTCTTTTTGGTTCTTTGTATCTTCCTTTGTTTTTTATTGCTTTCATTTCTTTTTTCTTCATTTGTTTTTTAATTTTGTTTATTCTTTTTTCTTCTCTTAGTCTATTATTTAGCATTAAATACTGTGGATCATTTTGTTTGTCTTGATATTTTAAATCATCACATATTAACTCTATTATTGATGATGCAACTAATGTAGGGTCATGCCTTATTAAGTTATTTGATATCATTGATAAGTTTCTTTGTAAAAATTTTATTCCTTTTACTTTTTCTATATCTTGTTCTACTAGGTCTTGTCCTTCTAAATTGTATTTTTTTATATATTCTGGCACTATTTCTCCTGTGTCATAAATACAATAATCAATAATTCCTGTTCCACAATGTTCTATTATTGCGTTTAAATGGTCTGATACAGTATAATTATCTGTTTGGCCTGGTTCTGTCATGATATTACTTACATATACTTTTATTGCTGTACTTTCTTTTATTGCTTTTGCAACTCCATTTACTAATAGATTTGGTATTACATTTGTATATAAACTTCCTGGTCCTATTATTATACAATCTGCTTTTTTTATTGCTTCTATTACTCCTGGAGCAGGCCTAATGTTACTTGGGTTTAGCATAATCCTGTTTATCTTTGTTATTTTTTCTGAAACTACCTCTGGAATTCTTGATTTTTCTTTTACTATATATCCATTTGCAAGTTCTGCTACTATGTTCATTTCGTCTAGTGTAACTGGTATTACTTTTCCTATCATGTTTAGTACTTCGTTACTTTTTATTATAGAATCTTCAAAGTTTCCATTTACTTCTTTCATTGCTAAAAAATATATATCAGAAAAATTTAGGCCTCTTAGTCTTCCGCATTTAAAATGATGATTAAATAATTTGTTTATTTGACCTTCTTTTGAAGATGATAATGCAATTATACTATCTTTAACATCTTCTAGTGGCATTGTTTCTAATAATTTTCTTGAATCTGAGGGTTCACTTCCATAATCTGAAACAGTAACTATAGCTGTTAAGTTATTAGTATAGTTTTTTAGGCCTTCTAGAACTGTATTTAGGCCGGTTCCTCCTCCAATTACTACTATATTGGGTCCTTTATCATAAACTGTTTTGTTAAATATTAATGATTTTATATTAACATTATTTTTGTTTTCCATTCTTTCATCTGTTGCTTCGATTAATATTTCTAGTGTTCTTTTATTTAAAAATATAAGTCCTACTACTATTGAAACAAATCCTACAACAAAAATTGCAATTACTTTTCCTACTTCTTCAAATGAAATTTCTTTCATTACTAGTATTTTAGCTAAACCGTAACATGCAAGGATTATTCCTATTAAGATTAAAAACATCCACCTTTTCATTTTGCTACTTGATTTAAACCATTGTAAAAAACCTTTCATTTTATAAAATCCTCCAAACATTTTTAAGGAAACAATTTTTTTATTTTTTTCCTATTATTTCTATTTCTAATTCAATTTTTTTCTTGTATTTTTCGTATATTTCTTTTTCTAAATGGTTTATTAACTCTAAAACGTCTTTTGCTTTAGCATTTCCTTTGTTTATTATAAATCCGCTGTGTTTTGTTGAAACTTGGGCATCTCCAACATTAAATCCTTTTAGGCCTGCTTCATCTATTAGTTTGGCTGTTATAAAGTCTTTTCCTCTTTTAAAGGTGCTTCCTGCACTTGGATATTCTATTGGTTGCTTTTCTTTTCTATAGTTTGCATATTGTTTCATTTTTTCTTGTATCTCATCGTATTTTCCTTTTTTTAATAATAGTTTTGCTCCAGTAATTATGTAGTTTTTCTTTTTAAATATGCTTGTTCTATATCCTAATTCTAATTCTTTAGGTAAAAATGTTTTTTCTTTTCCATTGTAGTCAATGCATTTTACTTCTTCTAATATGTCTTTTATTTCTTTTCCATGAGCTCCTGCATTCATTACTATTGCTCCACCTATTGTGCCTGGAATTCCTGAGAGTTCTTCGAAGCCTGTTATTTCTTCTTTTAATAGCTTTCCGTGCTAACATACTTAGTTTGTAACCTGCTCCTATTGTAAGTTCTATTTTCTCGTCATTTATTTTTTCTAATTCTAAATTGGTTATGTCGATTTTTAATGTGATTCCTTCTATTCCTTTGTCTAAGACTAAAATATTACTTCCATTTCCTATTACTGTTATTGGTATGTTTTTTTCTTTTGATAGATTTAATATTTCTTTTAGGTCTTTTATGTTTTTTATTGTTATGAACACTAGAGCATTTCCTCCTATTTTAAATGAGGTATGCTTTTTCATTGGTTCTTCATATAATATATTTTCTTTTTCTATGGTAAGATTTGAGTTTTGTATTATTTTTTTAAGCTCCAAATTACAATCTCTCCTATTCTTTTAATTTATATTCTTTATAATTTTTCGTCCTATATATTTATATCATTTTTCAAGAATTTTGTAAACTAATGTAACCAATTATTTTATTATGTATCTTGACTTTTTACTCATAAATAGATTATAATAAGTATAGGAAATGGAGAAACCACAAAGGTGGTTGCCTCGAAAATGATATGAAAAACACATCAAACTCGGCAAAGTTTTACAGATGTGTTTTTTTGTTGATTATTTTTGTTTGCTAATAATTACTACTACTTATTCTCATTTTCTACTACTCTCATTTTACAATATTATTTTTATCTTGTCTACAATTTTTTTAAATTTATAAATATATTTTTAACTATCAAGGCAAATTAATAAAAAATTGTGCACATCTATACTTACTTTATAATATATGCTATATATTCTATTTTACTAACTTTTTTTAGAATATTTAATAATTTTTATAATATATTTAAATAGCATATTTTATAAAGGAGGATTACTAAAGGTATGTTTTCTAAAGTTAATTTTTATGTAATAAAATTAAAAAGAAATTTGCTTGTGCTTATTTTTTTAATTTTTACATTTCGGTTTATTAATTTTTTCTAACAGTAATCTTTCTGCTGTAAAAAATGGGCTATCACTTTGGGCTAGCAATGTTGTTCCATCTCTTTTTCCTTTTTTTGTGGCTACAAATTTACTTATGCATACAAATATCATAAATATTTTAGGTAACGTTTTAAATAGGTATATGAGACCTTTATTTAATGTAAATGGAAAAGGTTCTTTTGCTTTTATTATGGGAATAATTAGTGGTTATCCTATTGGAGCTAAGATTGCTAGCGATTTTAGAAAAAATAATATTTGTAGCAAAACAGAATGTGAAAGATTGCTAAGTTTTACAAATAATTCTGGACCTTTATTTATTATTGGTACTGTTGGAATTTTAATGTTTAGAAGTACAACTATTGGAATTTTGCTATTTATTACTCATATTCTTGCAAGTATAAGTGTTGGATTTATTTTTAGATTTTGGAAATGTAAGTCTTCTAATAAATTTGAAACAGATTTTGTAGATAAGAAAAATTCTAAAAAAACTTATGCATCTTTTTCAAATCTTGGAGAAATTTTAGCAAATAGTATAACTAGTAGTATTTCGAGCATATTGTTGATTGGTGGTTTTGTTGTAATTTTTTCTAGTGTTATTTCCATTTTAAAAGCAAGTGGAGTTTTAAATGCTCTAAGTTTGTTAATTAGTCCTATATTTAATTACTTTAAAATTGACACAAGTTTTATTTCTGGACTTTTAACTGGCCTTTTAGAAATTACTAATGGTATTAATGCTATTTCCTCTGTTTCCTTAAAAAAACTTTCAATTAATATAATCTTTGCTTCCTTTTTACTTGGATTTGGTGGTATTTCAGTGCTTTTACAGGTTTTGAGTATTACTTCTAAAACTGATTTATCTATTAAACCTTATATTTATGGGAAAATATTGCAAGGAGTTATTGCAAGTGTTTATACATATATTTTTATAAATGTTTTTCCTTTTTTTAATTTTGACTTATAGTAAGTCAAAAAGTAATTTTAATATATTATTTTTAAAAGAATAGGAGATGATTTTTTTGGATAGAGATTTTAATGGATATTCATCTTTTATGGATTTTAATATGCAAAATGTACCACCTTCGCGGAAATCAAGATGCAAATGACTTTTATAAAGACCCTTTTTTTAATCCTATGATGCAATATGAACAAGCTTATTGTTATTATCGTTATTTATGTATGCAAATGGATTATAAAATAAAATGTAAAGAATATGAAAAACTTTGTGAAAATACAAAAAATCAAAATAGTTCCAACAATCGGGCGTAGAGAATAGAATTTAAAAATGGATATGTAGCTTTTTTACACATATCCATTTTTATTTTATTAATTAAAAAAATTTTATCCTGCAATCATAAAATATACTAATACTATTATTCCAAGCACTATTCTATAATATCCAAATGCTTTGAAATCGTTCTTTTTTATGTAGTTCATTAAAAATTTTATTGCAATTATAGATATTACAAATGCAGTAATTAAACCTGCTATTAATATTGCAATTTCCGTTCCTGTATAAGCAAAACCAAACTGCAAAATCTTTAATAAGCTTGCGCCAAACATTACTGGTATTGCCAAGAAAAATGTAAATTCTGCTGCTACCTCTCTTGATGTTCCAATTAAAATAGCACCTAAAATTGTTGCACCTGATCTTGAAGTTCCTGGAATTAATGCTAAAAGTTGAAATATTCCTATTATTAAAGCTGTTCTTATACTAAGGTTTTTAAGTTCAGTTATACTTGCTTTTTTATTTTTCTTTTCTATTAAAATAAATGCAATACCATATATAATTAACATTATAGCTACAACCCATGGATTATCTAAAACACTATCAATTTCATCACTGAATAATAATCCAATTATTGCAGCAGGTAAACATGCAATTAGCACTTTTCCCCACAAAACCCATGTATCCTTTTTTTGTTCCTTTGTTTTACTCAAGGCAAATGGATTTAATTTTTTAAAGTATAATACAACCACTGCCATAATTGCTCCTAATTGTATTACTACTAAAAACATTTTCCAAAATTCTGGTGTTACATTTAATTTAACAAATTGTTCTAATAAAATCATATGCCCAGTACTGCTAACTGGTAACCATTCTGTTATTCCTTCAACAATTCCAAATAAAATTGCTTTTAAAATTTCTACTATCATTTCTTTTAAAATCCTCCTCTTTACATGATTATTATAATTATATTGATTTTCAAAGATTTTATGTTTTTTAGTTTAAAACTTAATTTAAAAAAGTTTAATCATGTTTTTCTCTTTGGTCATCTTCTTTTTCAATATTATTTTTTTCTTCTTTCTTTTTACTATAATCTTTTTTTAATAATTTTATATCATTATAACTTAGGTGTCTTGTTATTTCGCTCATTTCTTCTAGGTGTTCTTTTGCTCTTATTTCTTTTTGCTCTAATTTTCTTAAGTCTTCTTGATTATTTGTTGGCTCTTCTAAATTAAATGGTATTGATATTCTTGCGATTATTGGTATAAAGATAGGTTCTTTTTTTACTTTTTCTACTATTTTTTTAGAATTTAAATCTATTGCAGTATTTATATATTTTATAGCATTATCTTTATCACCTTTAATTAGAGAAATCTTAGATAATTCATAATATGCGTCACAAGATAATTCTTGGTTATCTATTGATTCTAAAAATCTTTTTTTAGCTTCTTCTAAGTCTTTATATATTAAAGCAATTTGAGCTAATGCATATTTTGAATTATATGATAATGAATTTATATTTGCAGCCTTTTCATAACATATTTTTGCATTTTGAAAATCGTTTAACATTGTATATGCTATACCTAAATTGTAATTTATTTCATAACTTATAGGATTATATTTTAAAGCTTCTTGATATACATTTACCGCTTCTTTGTACATTTCTTTTGATATTAAAATTTCTCCTAATAATTCTGACGCCTTATACATGTCTGGTTTCTTTTCTAATAAATTAAATAACATTTGAGCTGATTCTTCTTTTTTATCTAAATCATTTAATAATTCAGCAACTCTTAAATATGAATTATAGTCTTTTTTATTTAAATCTATTGCTTGTACATATTCATCTATTGCTTTTCTCATTCCACCTTCATTTTCATAAAGTTTGGCTAACATTTTATGAGCTTTATAACTTTTTGAATTTTTTTCTAATAGATTTATTAATGCTTGTTTTGCTTTTTTATTATCACCAAAAAATAAAAATATTTTAGCTTTATTTATATTTATTGTTTCTGCTAAGGTTATTCCTCTTTTTTCTAAGATAATAATTAAAATAGGTAGTATTATTGCAAATATATATTTTATAATTACAAACAACATATTTAATTTTATTGTAAACAAAACTTCAGCAAAGTTTAGAGCTATTCCGATTGCTTCTAGAGCTAAAACAATTACATATGTAGTATCATTGTTTTTTATCATTCTAAAAAACATATATACAAATATTGCAAATGATATAAATGTAAATATTAATTGTTCTATAACCATTTTTTTACTCCTCTTTTTTTAGCATTTATTTTATTGTATTTTTAGTTATTTGTCAATTTTATATAAATCAGTGTATATTTTATAATCTCTTAAAATTTTTCTTACGTAATTATTTGTATCTTTATATGGTATATTTTCTATGTCAGAACCATCTTTTTTTATTATTCCTTTTTCTATCCAATTATTTACTGTTCCTATTCCTGCATTATATGCAGCAAGTGCAACTTCTTTATTTTGGTATAAATCTAGAAGTGTAGATAAATATTTTGTTCCTATTTGTATATTTTTGCTTGCATTAAATAACTCTTCTTTTATATTATTGTCATCTAATTCTATAGATGCTTTGTTTGCAACGTCTTTTGCTGTTTCTTCCATTATTTGCATTAGTCCTATTGCATTTTTATTAGATACTGCTTTTTCGTAGAAATTGCTTTCTGCTTTTATTACTGCATATATTAGTTCTTCTTCTACATTATATTCTTGTGAATATGTAGAAACTTCTTGTTCATATTTTTTTGGATATATTATTTTTAATATACTACTTTTAAATATCATTAGAAAAACAAATATTATTAAAACTACTGTTAGAAATATAATTAGTTTTTTGTTCTTCAAGTTTTTCTCTCCTTTCAAACTTTGGTTTTATTTTTTGTTCTTTTCATATATTAAAATTCTATTTACATTCATACCAGTTTGGAGCTTCTGATATTTCTGCAATTAGTGGTACTTTTAATTCTATTGCAGATTCCATGCATTGTTTCATTATTTGTTTTATTTCTTCTTTTTCTTCTATTGGTGCTTCTATCATCATTTCATCATGTACTTGTAAAACTATTTTAGATTTTAGATTTCTTTTTTGTATTTCTCTAAATACTTTAATCATTGCTATTTTCATTATATCTGCTGCTGTTCCTTGTATTGGTGTGTTCATTGCTACTCTTGAGCCAAATTGTCTTACCATGTAATTGTTTGAATTTAGTTCTGGTATATACCTTCTTCTATTGAACAGAGTTTCTACATAGCCTTGCTCTTTTGCTTTTTTTGTTATGTTTTCCATAAATTCTTTTATTCCTTCATACTGTGTTAAGTATTCTTCTATATATTGTTTTGCCTTTTTTCTTGGTATTCCTAGTTGTTCTCCTAAGCCAAAGTCACTAATGCCATATACTATTCCAAAATTAACTGCTTTTGCATCACTTCTTTGTTCTTTTGTTACTTCTTCTATTGGAGTTTTAAATACTTTGGATGCTGCTTGTTTGTGGATATCTTGACCTTCTTTAAATGCTTCTATCATGTGTTTGTCTTTAGATATGTGTGAGAGTACTCTTAATTCTATTTGAGAATAATCTGCATCTACATATATATTTCCTTCTTTTGGTTTGAATACTTTTCTTATTCTTTTTCCTAATTCAAATCTTGTTGGTATGTTTTGTAAATTGGGCTCTGTTGAACTTATTCTTCCGTGTTGCTGTTATTGTTTGATGAAAAAATGAATGTATTCTTTTTGTTTTTGGATTTATGTATGGTTTTAGTCCTTCTACATATGTTGAGTTTAGTTTCATTATTTGTCTATATTCTAGTATTTTTTCTATTATTGGATCTTCTTTTTTTAGTTTTTCTAATACATCTACATCTGTTGAATATCCACTTTTTGTTTTTTTGATTACTGGTAATTTCATTTTTTCAAAAAGGATTTCTCCTAATTGTTTTGGTGAGTTTATGTTAAATTCTTGTCCTGCCATTTCATATATTGTTTTGGTTAAATCTTGCAGACTTTTTGATAGTTCTTCTCCTATTTGGTTTAGTTCTTTTTCATCTACATACATTCCATTCCATTGCATGTTAGATAATACTTCGATTGTTGGCATATCTATATTGTAAAATAGGTCGATTGCATTTATTTCTTGTAGTTTTTTTATTGTTATTTTTTGTAGTTTTGCTATTGAATTTGCATACATTGCATATTTTTCTTGATTAGTACTGTTGTTTTTTTCTTGGGATTCGTTTATTTCGTCAAATAAATTTATTTGTTTTGCATCTTCTTTTAATATATATTCATTTATGTCCAATTTTAAGTATTGTAACATTAAGTTTTCTATATCTAGTTTGTTGTCTGTTGGATTTAATATGTATGCTGCAATCATAGCATCATATTTCATTCCTTTTATTGTTATTCCCAATTGTTTTAGTAATATATATGTTTTACTTAAGTCAATACTTATCTTTTCTATTTTTTCGTCTTCAAATATTTGCTTTAATTCTTTTATTTTAGATTCTTCTTCTATATTAGTATATATTGATTCGTTTGTTTGTTCATTGTAGATAGTTATAGATATTATTGTTTCTTTTACTATTTTTTCTTGGTTTTCGTCTTTTTTTGTTCCTATGTAGAATATCATTTTATTTTGTTTTTTTATTAATTCTATTATTTCTTCTATTGGTTTTTTGGCTATTTTAAAGATTTCTTTTAAATCTTCTTTTGGCTTTTCTTCTTGTCTTAAGGAAAATCTATCTATATATCTATTAAAGTTTAGTTCTTTGAAAATTTCTAGTACTTTTGGTTTGTCCCATTCTTTTATTTTAAAGTTTTCTAAATCGTCTTTTATTGGTACTTCTAAATTTATTGTTCCTAGTGTTTTTGATAGAAATGCTAGTTCTTTTCCTTTTTCTATATTTTCTTTTTGCTTTCCTTTTAAATTAGCTTCTCCTTTTTCTACTGCTTTATATAGGTTCTCAATTGACCCGAATTTTTTAATTAAGCTAAGAGCTGTTTTTTCTCCTATTCCGGGAACTCCTGGGATGTTATCTGAGGTATCTCCTTGTAGTCCTTTTACATCTATTAATTGTTTTGGTTTTATTCCATATGTTTCTTTTATTTTTTCTTCGTTGTATTCTTCTGTTTCTGTTTTTCCACCTTTTGTTCTAGGTATTCTTATTGTTACTTTGTTTGTTGCTAATTGGAATGTGTCTCTATCTCCTGAGAGTATTATTACTTCTAGTCCTTTTTTCTCTCCTAATTTAGATAGTGTACCTAAGATATCATCTGCTTCATATCCTTCCATTTCTATTATGTCTATTTTCATTGCTTTTAGTATTTCTTTTATTATTGGCATTTGCTCGGCAAGTTCGTTTGGCATTCCTTTTCTTGTTGCTTTGTATCCTTCATATAGTTTATGTCTTGCTGTTGGTGCTTTTAAATCAAATGCTACTGCTATGTGAGTAGGATTTACATCTTCTATAAGTTTAAATAAAATTGCTAAAAATCCATATACTGCATTTGTGTATTTTCCATCTTTTGTAGTTAGCATTTTACTTCCCATTATTCCATAAAATGCTCTATTCATTATACTATTACCATCGATTAATACTAATTTATCCAAAGTAAATTCCTCCGTTTTTTTATTTTGTACTTTTTAAAAAGGCTTTTTTCATTCTATTTTCTTTTAAGGTTTTATTTATAATCAGTGCAATTAGGCTAGATACTATAAATATAAAGGTAAATGGTGTTCCATATTGCCACCCTTCTCCATATATTAAAAATACGCTATTTGCAAATTCTACTATTAATGAAATTTGTATTATCCATTTTATATTTTGTGCCTTTTGCCATATTAGTAATATAAATAGCCATATTATATACCATGGTTGAAAGTTTGTGATTAATAAGAATAAAAAGGCCATTATAAAATAATTTGCTTTTTTGAATTCTTTTTTTAAGGTTATTTCTTTTTTATTTAATAATACTATACATGTGAAGAAATATATTATTATAAAACTTCCTAATAGTGTATCTTTTACAATAGTTACCAAATTTTGTGGATTGGTTAGATACTCTATTATTATTATATAAAAGCTTTTTGCTAATTTTTCTTGCTGTATAAATAATCCGGCTTAGTACTTGCATGTCTTTTATATAAAATAGGTAAGGTATTATTAATATTACCAAAAATAATAGTCCATATTGTATGCATTTATAGAATCTTTTAAGTGGTTTTTCTTTTCTGAAATGATAGATTATTATAAATGGTAATAATATTATTGTAAAGTATTTTATTCCAGTAGATATAGCTAAAAATATTACTGATAATACTATATTTTTCTTTTTAGTTAGAAAATATAATGATAGCATGGCAAATAGTAATACAAACATATCATTATGAACTTGGGCTATTCCTTCTATTAGAATAAATGGATTTAAGCCATAAATGCAAGTAAATATTTTTTTACCTGATATTTTATATATTAAATAACAATTTAATATATGTACTATAACATTTATTAGTTTAAATATCAATAACCCTATATCAATATTTCCAAAAGAAAATGTAGCAATTATTTTGCATATTAAAGTCCAAATTGGACCATATACTACTGTTGAATCTGACCAATCGTTTATATATCCTTGAGCTAAAACGGTGTCAGTTTCTAAATATTTTATGTTGTTTGCTTGTTCTACATAGTCTTTTATTGTTACATAATATGGGTTTTGGTTATATGTGCTATCTAGTCTTCCTATTCCTAAATAGTAAAATACGTCTGAGCAGACAAATGGAACTACTGCTACAAATATAAGTGATATTATTAGTATAAATATATACATGTTTTTTGAAGTTTTAAATAATGTTTCTCTTTGTTTTATAATTAGAATGTATAGTAGTGTTAGAATTGAAAGTATTATTATGTAGAAAAAAGTTTGGTATAGTGGGTCTATATTATTTGTTAATAGGTATTTAAAATATGGCTCAAATTGGTAGATTGTTTGGTTTTTTATTAGGTATATAATTGATGGTATTGCAAATATTATGCTTGATAGAATAAATAGAATTTTCAATATATTTTGGGGATTTTTAGTTTCTTTTATTTTGGTTATAAAATTTTTAAATTTGAAATTTTGCATTTTTTCTCCTTACTTTCTAATTAACATCAATTAGCCAATCTTTATTTTTAATAACACTTTTTATATACTTTTTATCGTCTATATGCATTAGGTATATATTTGTTCCATTCTTTTCTATTTCTTCTAATGTATTTAAAATGTCATCAATTTTTATGTGGGCTCCTCCATATCTTGAAACATCTATGTAAAGTTCATTTGCATTTTTTATATATGGTAGAAATGCGTTTATTTCATTTGTATCACCTGTATATATTATATTTTTATTTTCTATATTTAATTTGAAACCATATGAATCTAAATATTTTACATGTTCTGTTTTTATAAACTCTATGCTTTTTGATGCATTTTTTAGAATGTATGCATCTTTTGGAGTACCTGTTATTTCTAGATAGTCTTTTATTCTACTACACTTACTAAATATAGTTACACTTTTTTTGTATATAAACCATAAATATAATATAAATTGACTTAATGAGCCTGCATGATCATTATGCAAATGTGTAATTATAACTTCTATTTCTTTATATTTATTAAAATCAAACTTCTCTTTGATTATTTCAAATACAGAAAATCCGCAATCTATTAGGATTAGTTTGTCTTCTTTTTCAATATATGCTGAGTTGTTTTTCTTTCCGAATCCAGAGTCGTTGCCTAAAAAAGTTAATGTTTTATTTTTCATATTTGCCTCCTTTTCATATCACTAATTTTACTATATTATATTGATTTTATCAAGCTAGTTAGTGTAAAATTAATGTAGGCAAAATATAAAAAAATGCCTACATAATTTTTATCTAAAAAATATTGAAAAAACATAGATAATCCTTTAAAATGTGAATAACAAAACAAACAACACAAAAGAAAGG
>CALXUW010000089.1 GCA_944391795.1 uncultured Clostridia bacterium | reverse complement strand
ATGCTAAAATAGAATATAAAGGTAGAAAAGAAGTAGAAATGATAGATAAAGCAGCTTTAAAAGAAGCAGTTATAAATGCTATTGTACATAATGATTATTCTTATGGGAATTCTCCAATTATAGAATTATACTCTGATAGAATTGAAATTACATCTGCAGGTGGTTTACCACAAGAATTATCACAAGAAGAATTTTTAGAAGGAGTTACTGCTCCAAGAAACAAGGAACTTATTAGAGTATTTAAAGATATTGATTTAATTGAAAATATTGGATCTGGCGTTTTAAGAATTTTAGATGCTTATGATAAAAATTGTTTTAAATTTATGGAACATTTCTTAAGAGTATCTTTTAAATATAAAGGAAATCCTTTTGAATATGACCAAAAAAATGACCAAGAAAGTAATCAAAACAATCTAAATTTAATACAAAATAAAATTCTTAATTTAATTAAACAAAATCCCAAAATAACTCAGGTGGAAATTGCTAAAATATTAGGTGTATCTAGAGAAAAAGTAAAATACAATATTGCAATACTAAAGGTTAATAATATACTTGAAAGAATTGGTTCAAACAAAATTGGTGAATGGAAAATATTAAAATAGTTTATTGGTAAAAAATTGACCAATAAATTGACCAATAAAATTTTGACAAAACAACCTATATAAACTATAATTATTTTAATAATAAAATTACTAAGCAAATAAATTTATGCCTAAATAAGATAGTATCAAGTTTAATAAAATAAGAAAGGAATATTTATAAGTATGAAAAAAGAAGAAATACAAAAAAGAATATATGAATGTGAAACTGATGAGGATATAAAAAAATTTATACTTGAAAGAATTGCAGAATTAGAATCAAAGGAGGAAAAAACTGTTGGACAGAATTATACGGATAGTTTTAATGAATTTATTTCTGGTAAAATACATTATAAACCAGCAGATAAACTTGGAGATAAAGAATGCCCAGATTTAGTTTACGACGATATGGAACCATATATTTCTTTAATTAAATCAATAAGAAAAAATTCATGGTATAATGAATTAACCTTATTTTCAACAATCTTTTTTGAAATATATGGATATTTACCTAATAGTGGAGACATAGGACTAGAACGATATTTTACATATAAATCTCATGAAGATAGCGGAAAAGTATCTATAAAAGATATAAAAAGTAATAAATGTGCCTTTTGCTCTGAAAATTCTGGACTTTCTCATAATATGTTTAAAATATTAGGAATTGACTCTTCGGTAGTATGTGGAAGAAGAGATAATATTCCTCATGCATATAATATAATATATCCAAATGGATACGGAAATAATCCTGCAGTTTTATATGATCCATCACATCATATTGATTTTATAGATAAAGAAGGTCGTAAAAAATCTTTTGGATATTATAAAGTTATATCAGCGGAGGATTATGAAAAAATGAAAACAGGTGAAAACATAACTTTAGATTTATCAACTTCTGGAGAAAAATTAAAACAACTTTATGGATATAATGGAGCATTAGATGGATATGAAATGAAACCTGAGAATCCTACTTATGGTATTGGATTAGGGAAAACTGAGTTGCAAAAAAGAAATTCTAAATTATGCGAACTAGAATCAGATGCAGAAACAATAGGAAAAGAAGAAAGTAAACAAAGTGAAAAACAAGGAGAGCAAAGGTAGGAGTGAAATGTATGAAAGAAAATACTCAACATAAGTCATTAGTACAAATTAATGAAAATGGAATATTTTGTAAAATAAAAAAATTTTTTAAGGATTTATTCAATAGAAATAATACTGCTACTAATTATGCTATTGCTAAAGAAGATAAAAGTATAGTAGAAAGTGAAAATACTAAAAATGCTTTTATGGAATCCATTAAAAATATTGAAGATGAAGAAACAAAGTTATTAAAACTTCAAAAACAATATCGTTCTGGAGAAATAAAAGAAGAAGAACTTACAGAAAAACAAGTAAATTCTTTATGTGCTTTATATGATAAACAAATTGAAAATTTAAGAAAATCAAATGAAACTAGAAAACAAAAACTTTTAGAATATAGAAGAAAATTGCAAACTGATAATTAAGTTTAAATGGAGTGATAGTATAAACTACCACTCCATTTCTTCATATTCTAGTTCTTCCTCATATTCAATTTGTTTTTCTGGGTCAAGATAAATAGCATTTTCAAATTCAAAATCTCTAATAAATTCTTCTTCAGAAGAAACTGAAAATTTATTGCAGACCCAATGTATAAACTTATCAACTGTTTTTTGAAATGTATTTATAACTTTTCGTAAAAAACTATTTTCTTTTTCAAGCTGATAAATTTCATCTTCATATTTATTTTCAATTTTTCGTATTTCTTCTTTAAGTTTAACAGAATAATCCTTTTCAATATTTCCACACTTTTCTTTCAATTTTCTATTTTCACACATTATAGATTTTCTTTCTTTTTCATATTTTGAGGCTCTTTCAACAGTATTAACTTGATTTTGTAGTGTTAAATAAAGCAGAGAAATTTGTTCTTGTTGTTCTTTAATCATTTTATCTCTTGGCTCTACAACTAATTCTTGTATTTTTTCATCTCTATTTCGTACTAGTTTTCCAAAACTTTTAACATCAGGTGTTTCTGGTATTTCTAGTTTAATATCTTTAAGAACAGTTTTAGTATTCTCAAAATTCGTAATTTTCTTATAATCTTCAACAGATAAATGTACTCTTTCACTTGGATTTCCTCTTTCTAAATCAAATCCATTTGCAGATATATAAGAGTGAAAAGCATTTTGTAATTGCCTATAACTATCTTTAGCCTTCCAAAATTCACTACAAGCAATTTTATCGATAGAATTTCCTTTCTTATCTGTAGTATGAACAACAGGAATAAATACTAAATGCATATGTGGACTTTCTTCATCCATATGTACTTTTGCAGATAAAATATATTGTTCACCTAAATTCTTGTATTCGCATACAAATTTATAAGCAGTTTCAAAATATCTTCTTCCTTCTTGTTCGCCGACTTTTTCAAAAAAGCCTTTATCAGATGTAATTAGGTATTCACAAACAATATTGCTAACTGATTTAACTTGTCCTTTTAAATTATATTTTTCTTTTATTAAATCAAATTCCTTTTCGTAAGTATGTTTACACTCTTTTATTGAATAGTTTAAGTAAGATAATTCCTTATCTATATTTTTATTTGAATAGTTTTTATTCCTTCTTTCATTATGGCGATAAATACCTTTTAAATTTTCTCTTTTGTATTTTGCATTTCTAATTATTGCATAACTCATATATAAATTCCTCTATTTCTAGCACAGCTAAATAACACTATGCTGGTTAAATTTTTCTCTTTATTAAATTGTGTTGTAACACACTACGACACTTTTTTACCCTTATGGGAAAAAGTGTCAGTGTGGTAGGGACACCCTACACCCGTTTTACCTAAATATGCTATTAGCAATTTAGGTAAAAAAATAGCAATACAAAAATTGATAACCAATTTTTATATTGCTATTTTTACAAAAGCATAACTGCTTTTGTGATTTGCTAAGGTCATTACACATTAGCATATAAGCTGTTTAAAAATTCAGGAGAATATTCTCTACCAGAATATCTCATTGAATTTTTATTAGCCTTATTATTTTTATAAGTATAATTATTATTAGTATTGATAGGTCGGAATTTTTTCGATTCGGTAATCGTAGAATCTCCGTTCATATAATCGTAATTTTTACGATTATATGATATTTCTATATTTTGATGTTGTATTTTTGCAACATATATAAGTTTAGGTTTACTGAAACCTTGTTTCTTTTCATATATTAAATTAACATCTGATAGTTGTTTAAATGCTTTAGTAACAGTTTTATCAGATAGATTTAATTTATCTTGTACTTCTTTTCTAGTAAATATCAAATACACATTTCCATTTTCATCATGCCAATTATTCTTAATAGATAATGATAATCTGTCTAATAGAAAACCATATAACAGTTTGCTATCAGAATTTAAAGCATTTTTATATAATGGATTTATAAATAATTCCTGTGGTATTTGATAATATTTATGATTTAGAGTTTCATTAACTTTATAAAAATTAAAATCTTGCATATATTTTCCTTTCCTCGCTTAGGCAATCAATTTTGTGGCGAAAAATTAGAACAGGTAATAAACTATGCCTGTCCGTTTTGAATTTTTAAATATGCAAAATTTGATTTTAATAAATTGGGGATTCTTTTAGAATAAATACTGTTTTAAATTTTCTAACAAATTTCTAACAAAGCTTAAAAAAGTTATGATAGATTTATATAAATTTAAGAATGTTTATGTTACAATAAAAAACAACGAAATTGTTTGAAATAAGAGAGTTTTGAATACAAAAATAACAGGATTAAATAGTATTATTCATCACTAACCATTAAAATGATAGAATAACTTAAAATCCTGCGGTTGAATAAACCGTGCCGGTTCGATTCCGGCCATCTGCACCAAAAAGTTGAAATTTTAACCAATTTCAGCTTTTTTTATTGGATAAGGAATTGAATTATGGAGAATATAGAAGAATATTATAAAAATACAGAAAATGCTTTACCACATCCAATGGTTAAGAAAATTATAGATATGAATATTAAACCAGAAAATGCTATTGATTTAGGATGTGGTGCAGGTAGAGATACAATTTATTTAATAAAAAATGGATGGAACGTTTTAGCAATAGATAAAGAAGATACAAAACAAATTATATCTAGTAAATTAAATAATGAGAAAATAAAAAAATTTAGATTTACTAGACAAAATTTTGAAAACATCAAATTAGAAAAAACTAAACTA
>CALXUW010000088.1 GCA_944391795.1 uncultured Clostridia bacterium | reverse complement strand
TAAACAAAAAAATAAATCTTGAGCCTGCTTCTCCGTGGCGAGAGAAACTCAAGATTATACATATGGTGAAATATTCGCTAATAAAATAAAGCTATTTTTTAGTGAAATATTCAAAAATTATTGACAGCTTTTTTTACTTTAATTCTCCTCCTGATTATGAATTTTTTGTAAATTTTCTATTTTTATATTGACATTTACTAATAACCATATTATACTTTTACATAAATTCTTTATTTTATAATTTTTTATTCTTTAAAATTAAATCATATTTCCCCATAAAATTAAATATATACGAGGTGATTTTAAAAATATATGCTATCTATTGTTAAAAGCATTGCTCTTAACGGACTTAAAGGATTTCTTGTATCTGTTCAAGTTGATGTTTCTTCGCGGTATGCCAAATTTTGAAATTGTAGGCCTGCCAGATACTACTGTTAGGGAATCTAAGGAAAGAGTTAGAATTGCAATTAAAAACTCTGGTTTTGAATTTTTAAGTAGAAAAATTTTAGTCAATTTAGCTCCTGCAAATACCAAAAAAGAAGGCTCTATTTTTGATTTAGCCATTGCTATTGGAATTCTAAAAGCTTCCCGGTGATATTTTAAGTGCTAATTTAGAAAATTTTTTAGATGATACCATTTTTATTGGAGAATTATCTTTAAATGGTAATATAGAAAGTGTTAAAGGTGTTTTACCAATTTGTATAGAAGCTAAAAATTTAGGTATTAAAAGAATTATTTTGCCTAAAAGTAATTCTTTGGAAGCTTCAATAATTGAAGGTATTGAAATTATAGCAGTTAGTAATTTAAGTCAAGTTATTGATTATTTAAATGGTGATATTTTGCTTCCAAAAGTAGAAAATAAAAATTTTAGTTCAAATTTTACCCCCATATATGATTTAGATTTTTCAGAAGTAAAAGGTCAAGAAAATGTTAAAAGAGCTTTAGAAGTTTCTGCTGCAGGTAGCCATAATTGTTTGCTTATTCGGAGAACCTCGGCTCTGGTAAAACTATGATTGCTAAGCGTTTGCCAAGTATTTTGCCTGATTTAAGTTTTGAAGAAGCATTAGAAGTTACAAAAATTCATAGTATTTCTGGTTTAACCTCTGAAAATACACCTATCATTTTATCAAGACCTTTTAGAAGTCCACATCATACAATTACACAAACCTCTTTAGTAGGTGGTGGCAAAATCCCAAAGCCACGGTGAAATTAGCCTTGCACATTTTGGAGTATTATTTTTAGATGAATTAACAGAATTTAAAAAAACTACTTTAGAAGTGTTAAGAGGTCCTTTAGAAGATAAAAAAATCACCATAAGTAGGCTTAATTCTTCTATTACTTATCCTTGTAACTTTATGTTTATAGCAAGTATGAATCCTTGCCCTTGTGGATATTTTGGTTCACATGAAAAGACTTGTTCTTGCAATGAAAGTCAAATTAAAAAATATATAAATAAAATCAGTGGTCCACTTTTAGATAGAATAGATATTCATATAGAAGTAGAAGGTGTAAAGTACAAAAGGTTAGATAGTAGTTCTTTTCAAGAATCTTCTAGTGAAATTAGAAAAAGAGTTAATAATGCTAGACTTATTCAATTAGAACGATTTAAAAATTTTGATATTTATTCTAATTCTGATTTAACTCCTAATCTTATAAATAAATTTTGTGCTCTTTCTTTAGAATGTAAAAAAATATTAGAAAATGCCTTTGAAAAACTTGGTTTAAGTGCTAGAGCTTATAACAAGATTTTAAAAGTGGCTAGAACTATTGCGGATTTAGATTCTTCCCAAGATATTAAAACACATCATTTAACAGAAGCTATTCAATATAGAAGTTTAGACAGAAAATATTGGAAACGATAGGAGTGATTTTTATAATAAAAATTAATATAGATGATAGACTATTTCCTGAAAAACTAAAAATAATTCCTAATCCACCAAAAACTTTATATTTAGAGGGAAATTTGGATTTATTAAATAATAATACAATTTCAATTGTGGGATCAAGAAAGTGTACTGAAAATGGCATAAATTTAACTAAAAAATTTTCTTTTGAATTATCTAAAAATGGCATTACCATTGCAAGTGGCTTAGCTAGCCGGGATAGATACTGTTGCCCATACATATTCTTATAAAGAAAAGGGAAAAACTATTGCAGTATTAGGAAATGGATTTAATAATATTTTTCCGAAGGAAAATGTTAATTTATATAAGGAAATTTTAAAAAATGATGGTCTTATAATTTCTGAATACCCTCCAAATACTAAGTGTCAATCTAAGTATTTTTTAGAACGTAACAGAATTGTAAGTGGTTTAGCATTGGGGGTATTAATCATAGAAGCTGGATATAGAAGTGGTACTAGTGTTACGGCAAGACTTGCTACAATTCAAAAGAAAAAAGTATTTGCTATCCCTCATGAAATTTGGGACATACATGGTGTTGGAACAAATAGATTAATTAAAGAAGGTGCTATTTTAGTAACTTGTACAAATGATATTTTAAAAGAATTTGATTGTTTTTCTTCTATTAATTTTGATGATGAAGTTGCACCTTATAGAGAAGATGCTTTTATAAAAAATAATTCTAGTTTGTCGAATTTAAAATTGGCCTCTGCTTTGGAATTAGAACTTATGTTGGGGTTAGATTCAAAATTGAATTCCAAATACGAATATGTTTATAAATTTATAAGTGATACCCCAATATCTATAAATGAACTTTGTAAAAAAACTAATAAAACTATTAATATTATTTTAAATGATTTATTCATGCTTGAAATGGATGGATTTATAAGAAAGGTCGCAGGTGGTTATATATGTACCAGAAACACTCAATAGGAAAACTAGGCGAAAACTTAGCTTGTTCTTATTTGATAAGAAATAATTATAAAATTATTGAAAGGAATTTTTATTGTAGACAGGGTGAAATTGATATTATTGCCAAAGATTTATCTAGTAATGAACTAGTGTTTTTCGAAGTTAAGACTAGATCTAATTTTAGGTTTGGACATCCTGTAGATGCAGTAAATAATAATAAGCAAGAACATTTAAAAAGGGCTTGCCAGTATTATATTTTTAAAAATTATTTATATAAGTTTTTTATTAGGATTGACGTCATAGAAGTTTTTGTAAAAACAGATAATTTTAGAATTAATCATATAAAGCAAATCTTTTAAAAAATATTTTTAGAATAAGATTACAATATATTTCTATTACAATATATTTCCAATCTATAAATAGAAGTTTATATACAAAATTTAATATATAATAATTTTAAATATTGTACTAAAATAAACGGTTAGTATAAATATAATTTTTTCTAATCTTGACTAGCTTTTAAAATTCTTATAAAATATAACTTGATAAAGGAAGGAAAAATGTAGTTATGAATGAATTAAATAACTTATTTGCCACTTCTAAAGCTTTACTAAAAAAATATTTTGGTTATGATAGTTTTAGGACAGGCCAAGAAGAAATTATAAAACATATATTAAATGGCGAAGATTGTCTTGGAATTATGCCTACTGGTGCTGGTAAATCTATTTGTTATCAAATTCCTGCAATGACTTTTGATGGAGTAACAATTGTTGTTTCTCCTCTTATCTCCCTTATGAAAGATCAGGTAGATAGTTTAAATGATGTAGGAATTCCGGCAACTTACATAAATAGTTCTTTATCAGAATTTGAATATATGCAAGCTATTGAAAATGCTTCACGTGGTATGTACAAAATTATTTATGTAGCCCCAGAAAGGCTTATTAATGAAAACTTTTTTAATCTACTTAAGGTCTTAAATATATCAATGTTTGCAATTGATGAAGCTCATTGTGTTTCTCAATGGGGACATGATTTTAGACCTAGTTATAAGGAAATTGCAAATGTTATTTTAAATTTAAAAAACAGGCCAATAGTTACTGCTTTTACTGCCACAGCTACAGAGCTTGTAAAAGAAGATATTATAAATTCTTTGCATTTATCTAATCCCTTTATAATTACTACTGGTTTTGATAGAAAAAACTTATATTTTGCAGTTAATACCGTAGATAATAAAAAGGAATTTATTTTAGATTATATAAAACAAAATCCAACTCAGTCTGGAATTATTTATTGTGCCACTAGAAAAAATGTAGAAAATGTATATGATTTTTTAGAAAATAATGGTATTTTAGTTAGTAAGTATCATGGTGGTATGACTGAAAAAAACAGAACTCAAAGTCAAAATGATTTTGTATATGATAAAACTTTAGTTATGGTTGCAACTAATGCTTTTGGTATGGGTATTGATAAGTCTAATATAAGGTTTGTTATTCATTTTAATATGCCAAAGGATTTAGAAAGTTACTATCAAGAAGCAGGACGTAGTGGTAGAGATGGAGATGAAGCTAAATGTATTTTACTTTTTAGCAGAGCTGATATTGTAACAAATAGAGTGTTGATAGAACAAGGAAATCCTGAGATTAATCATTCTACTGAATATAAGAAATTAAATGATATTGTTGATTATTGTAATACTGATAAGTGTCTTAGAAAATATATTTTAGAATATTTTGGTGAAATACCATTATTTGATAAATGTAATAATTGTAGTAATTGTAATTCTGAAATTGAGCTTACTAATATTACTGTTGATGCTCAAAAAATATTGTCTTGCATAAAAAGAATGCATGAAAGGTTTGGAGTGGCTTTGGTATGCGATGTTTTGAAGGGTGCTAAATCTGCTAAGATAAAAAATATGCATTTTGATAAATTATCTACATATGGAGTTATGAAGGATTATTCTAAAGATACAATTAAGGAAATTATCTCTTTTTTAATTTCTGAAAATTATATAACATCTTATCGGTGATAAATACCCTATTTTAACTTTAAATGAAAATAGTTATAATGTGCTTTTTAAAAATGAAACAGTGATGATTAAAAGGAAAATCGAAAAAATAGAACCTCAAAAAAGTATATCTGATACTTTAAATAGGAATTCAAGAATTATAGATGATAAACCTTATGATAAAGAATTATTTGAAATTTTAAAAGAACTTAGATTAGATGTTGCGAGAAAAAATTTAGTTCCACCTTTTATTGTGTTTACAGACTTAGTTTTAAAGCAAATGTCCACAGTTTATCCAACAAATGTGGAAAGTATGCTTAAAATTAATGGGGTTGGAGATTATAAAATTGAAAAATATGGGGATGTTTTTATAGAAGCAATTAAAAAGTATGTAGAGGATAATAATATTGATGTGTATGATAATGTATATAGTAGTAAATCTGATTCTAAAAATTTTGTAAGTAGTTCTTATGTGGATAAGGCTGTAGAAAAAGTAGCTTCTAGGCCTAGGGAGGATACTAAATTGATTACTTATAATTTATATAGAGAAGGAAAATCTGTTAAGGATATTTCTGTATGTAGAAATTTGACTGTTCAAACTATTCAGAATCATTTGCTTAAATGTTATGAAGATGGTATGGATGTTGATATAGAAAAAGAGATTAATACTAAGTTTGAAGGTCAGATTTATGAAGCAATTAG
>CALXUW010000087.1 GCA_944391795.1 uncultured Clostridia bacterium | reverse complement strand
AAATTTAAAAAATTTTTCAATAAAATTTATTTACTGCATTCAAATTACATTCAAAAAATGTCGAAGTGCTAGAAAATAGGTAATTCTCAAAAGCAAAATCTCCTCGCCTCGACCAAAAGAAAAATGTTCTTGATAAGCTTGAAACTACTATGTTTCAGGACTTTTTTATATATAAATTTAGCGCTTTTTTAACTGTATTTGAGAACGTCCGAAAAAGGCTGTAATATGCTATTTTACTCTGTTATCTTTTGTTAGTCTTTCTCAGCCCTTTTCACAACTGCTTACATATAGCTCCCAAAATTTTGAAAAAAGATTTTTTGGGGAGCTATATTAAACTCTTCAAAATCAATTCAATCACAGTATGTTAAAAGTGTTAATATTCACTTAACATTTAGATATTTAAAAAATATCTTTAAATTGGTTCATACTTTCACAATAAAGCTTGATATTTTCTGTTCCTTTCAATTAATCAATTTATAAAGTGAAAATTCTACTTTACTATTTTTTTATTATAATTTTTAGTGAAACTCAGTGAATTCTCAGTGAATTCTCAGTGAAACTCAGTGAATTCTCAGTGAAACTCAGTGAATTTTAAAAATTATTTTTTTAAAACCCAAATTGGTTTAGTATCACTACCATTGTTTACAATAATATTTTGTTTTCTAAGTGTAGTTAATAGATATTTAACTCTTTTGTTTTTGTCTTCTTCGCTAAATGTTGATGGTAATTTAGGATAAATAAATTGATTAATTTCTTGCCTTGTAGCTTTTTTAAACTCTTTTAAATAATTAACAATATAGTCTCTATAATAAGTATTATCCAATCCTTTATTATCAATATAATTTACCTTGTCGTCAACAATTTGTGCTATATTTGAAGAAATATATATTCTTGGAAACCTTCCTTCAATTAACTTATCTTTTTTTAAATAATCACTTTGTTCTTTTGATATGTTATATCCTTTTTGCACTCTATCTAATAAAATCACTTTATCAATACTTAAATCCGTTTTTTCAAAAAGAATTCTTGTATAATTCTCATCAATTATTTTTCCATATAAAGTTACTTTTACAGAATTAGACTCACTTAAATCATAGTCTGGCATTGGGAAAAATCTACTTTTTTGATTATTAAATACTCTACGAATTCCACTCCCTACAGTATCGATCATATTTAAATTAACCATTGCTGTAGCTAAAAAAGGATTTCTATAATATGGTGAAGAAAATCCGTCTTTTAACACATTTTCAATACTTTTAGGGATGAAATATCCTTGATTAGATATTACTAATTTATCTTTAAATTCCATTACATTGATTGGTCCATTTACTTTATAATCTTGATGCACAATTGCATTATTTAATAACTCACGTAATGTATAATTATCATACTTATCTACTTCTTTTGGAAATAATGTATTTTCTCCAACCATATATCTATATCTTAAATTTCTGATTTTCTCTCTTACTTTTTCAACATTTAAAATAAAAGGAATTCCAAAATGTTCATAATCAATAACATTATTGTCATCATATAGTTTCCATGTTATTTTTGGAGTATAATCTTCTATCAAATAGTCGTTTTCATTTTTTCCCAAAAGTAACATTGCTGTTTTTGTTATTTTACCATTTATAGTTACTTTTGCTTTATTAAGAAATTCTATATCTGTTAACTTATCAATTTCATTTGCTATATCCTTTCCTTGATTTTTAATTTTAAACTGCTCACGAGCAACAGAAATTGCTTTTGAATCCAAATCATTAATGGTTGCTTTTTCTATAACTTTCCTTGTCCAATCAAAATTTGCTGTAGCTTTTATTTGTTCAATTTTTCTTGCATCTAAAGGGACTAAAGATTCCCCTGTCCTCCCATAAGGAAATCCCTTCCAGTTCATAGGAGTCCCTATTGCGGCTGGAACTTGAAACATTATCAATCTTGAACCTTGATATATCAAAGGATATATCTCTATAAAAGAAACATTATCTGTAGTATTATCTGATATTTGTTTTTTTATATCGTTAAAATCATTATTGAAACAATAATTAGTTCCTTCTATATTATGGGTTTTATCATCTATTCCAAATATAATCCAACCATACTGCTTATCTTTTAATGTCGCCTCATTAGACATTGCAGAAAAATATTTTCCTAATTTATCTATGTCAAAATTATTTTTTGCTTTTTTAAATTCTACATATTCATTTTCAGGATTCTTTAATATTTCTAAAAGAATATCTATCAATTCTTCAGTATTTTTTAACATATAAACACCTCATTTTTAGTAGTATAGCACATTTAAAATATTATTTCCAGTATTTTTAATATTATAGTTATTTAAAAATTTTTTGCGCTATATAATAAAAATGCATTACCTAATTTTGGTTTGAATAATGATTCTATTCTACTTAAATCTTGTATATCATTTTTATTTTTTACTTTAATTAACTTTTCTCATCCTTTATCAACTATATTTTATACTTTATCGACCTTCCTCAACCACTTATGTGTAACTGCTTACAAACTGCTTGACAAGTATTTTTGAATATAGCTTGTTTCTAAGGATGGAAGCTATCCCCAAGCGTCCACCTCGACCATATTTTATAGAAATTACTCAAAAATGAGTAATTTTTTTTGGATAATGAAAACCCCCGTTTTATTGACTAGTCCATTTTACGTGGGGACTAAAATTTTCTAGCTATGAGTAAAAAATTCCTCATTTTTAATATAATAAATGTGATTAGCCAACCTCAAATAAAAATCAAAAAGAAGGAATTTGTCATGAAAGACAAAAATAGGTTAGCATATAGTGCTTGGAATTGCAAATATTATATAGTATTTGCAACTAACTACTGAAGAAAGATATTATTTATTTTTTGATGAAATATAAAATATTAATAATTAGGAAAAAGCAATAAATTCTTTTAAAGCTTCTAGAAATGTTTAAATTTTTATAACAGGTTCTAATAGTGATTTACTATCTGATGAACTTGATACTAATTTAGCAGGTAGATATGTAAGTTTTAAAGTCTTTCCTTTTACTTTACAAGAAATTTGTGAATTAAAAGGCATAACTGATAGAAATAAAAGTGAA
>CALXUW010000086.1 GCA_944391795.1 uncultured Clostridia bacterium | reverse complement strand
TAGCAATTATGTGGATGGAAGATGTTGACGTATCTATCACAGGTAACTCAACAAACCCAACAAGATTCCAACACCCAGTTGCAGGAACATACAAAAAAGAAAGAATTGAAGCTGGTAAAAAATACTTTTCAGTAGCTTCAGGTGGTGGAACAGGAAGAACATTACACCCAGACAATATGGCAGCAGGTCCTGCTTCTTATGGTATGACAGATACTATGGGAAGAATGCACTCAGACGCCCAATTTGCAGGTTCTTCATCAGTACCAGCTCATGTTGAAATGATGGGATTAATAGGTATGGGAAATAACCCAATGGTTGGAGCATCAGTTGCAGTAGCAGTTGCAGTAGAAGAAGCAATGAAATAGTTGATAATACTAAAGTTTAATAAAATACATAAATAAAAATAATAAAGGTGGGCATATACCGAAATATGGTTTTGTCCACCTTTTGTCCACGAAAAATATTTTGTCCACATTAAAGTAAAAAAAATTAAAGCATTTCTATAAATTTTTTATTATTTTCTCTAATTTCATCTGTTAATTTGTAATAAATTTCTAATGTAGCTTTAATACTTTTATGTCCCAATCTCATTTGCACATATTTTAAATCAGCACCATTAGCTAATAAAAATCTTGTGTGCTTATATCTTAATGAATGAAAATCATAATCTTTATATTCAATACCTTTTTCATAATGAATAACTCTTCCTACATGTTGCAATATTCTAAGAGAAAGAAATTCTCCATTTTCTCGCATTGTAGATAATCGGATATTTTTTCCTTCTACATAATTTAGTTGTCCTTTTTCATTTAATTTTAATTGTTTATAGGATTCTTCATAATTTTCTCTATTTTTATTTTGCCTTTCTTTTTCATTTAATAAAAGTTGAATAATTTTATTATTTAAGTCTATATCTCTAATAGAATTATACTTAGGTGGTTTGATGGTTCAAAAATTATTAATAAATTGTAATTGATGTCTCAAATGCAATATTTTATTTTCAAAGTCAATGTCTTTATCTAAATCAACAGTAAAACATTCTCCTTGCCTCATTCCACAATAGTATCCAAAGCACGAATGTATATGTGCTGAACTTTCTTTTGGAAAACGATTAAAAATTAATTCGATTACTTCATCTGGAATAATAAATCTTTTTTTACCTCTCGTTGGAGTATTTGTAATAGAATTTTTAGAAGGAAGTTTTACATTTGCTCCAGGATTAAAGGCAATATACTTTAAAGGAAATACGGCGTAATTTAATGAACCATTTATAATACTCTTCATCACAGATAAGGTATTCCTAGAAAAACCCTCATCAAATTTTTTCTTTATAAAATTTTGTAATATTTCATGAACAAGTGTATTAAGTTTATATTTTCCAAGCTCTGGTTTTATATGCAATCGAATTAATTTTTTATAGCCATAAATAGTATCAGCATCTAATTCAAATTCACCATATTCTTTAATCCATTTATCTAAATAATCTGAATAACTCATTTCACTAGGTTTAAAAGTTATTCCAGTTTTATTATATTCAGCTTTTGCTAATGTTCCAGCATCTATTGCTTGGATATGACAAAATTAAAGAAGCTATACAAAAATTTTTAATATAGGAGGACGAAAAAATGCAAAATAAAAGATATAAAATATTAGTTATCTTATGTTGTTTAGGACTTTAGTTTGGATTTTCTGGGCAAAAAGAAACAACAGGTTTAGAAGAAAATATAACTGTAGCTAATGAAACAACAAATGAAATCATACTAACAGAAGAAACACAAAAAATTGTAGATGAAACAATATCAGATACACAAGATAACAAGGATTTATCTACAACTGAAATTATACAAAGTTCAGGAGAAGAGGAACAAGAGGTATTTGACGAAGGAGCTTTAGAAACAGATGTAGTTGTAGAGCAAGAGAATATAAGTTATGATGGAGATAATACTGGAAATGGATTATCTCTTTTAGGTTCATATCAAGGATTAACATATTATTCACAAGCTGATTCTAGATGGGCTAACGTAATGTATTCTAGTATCGGAGACCGTTCACAAACTATGAAAAGTAGTGCTTGCGGACCAACATCTGCAGCTATTGTTGTAAGTAGTTCAAAAGGCACAATATTGCCAACAACAATGGCAAATTTAGCAGTAGACAATGGTTATAGAACATCAAACGACGGAACTGCGGGCTTATTACTCATTTGTAGCTGATTATTTGGATTTTGATGAATATTATACAACATCAAATTTTAATACCGCTATGAATTATCTAAAAACAGATAATGACAATGACGGTAATGCTGATTATTACATAATAGTATCTTGTGGAAGTGATTTATTTACAACTGGGGGACATTACATAGTTCTAGTTGGAAATGATACTGGAACAATACAAGTATATGATCCATATCTGTATAACGGAAAATTTAATACAGCAAGCAGAAGAAATGCAGGAGTTATAGTAAGTGGCAATTCAGCATTTGTAAGTGAAACTAGCTTTAAAAACTATGCTAATGCTATATGTATCAACACAAAGTGCTAATTTAAATGTTAGAAGTGAAGCAGGAACAGTATATAATATAGTAGGAAGTTTGAAAAAAGGAACACAAGTTACAATAGTAGAAATGAAAAACGGATGGAGTAGAATAACAAGTCCTGCCGCAGGCTGAGTAAGTAATACTTATCTAAGCTCTGGCTATGTTGGTTCATCTAATTCTGTAGGTCAAACAAGAAAAACAAAAGCATGTTATTTATACAGCAATACAAATTTAACAGGTATAAGATACACATACAAAGTAAATACAACAGATAAGTACATCTAATTACACAAGTTCTAACAATTCTGGAACAACAGGACAATACAAAAGATTAGCAAATAGAACTTACCTATATTCTAATAGCAACTTGACAGGTACAAGATACACTTATTTACCTTTAACACAAGTAAAGATGATAAGAAATGTATCAAGTGCAGTAGACATATGTATATGTTGTCAAAACCGGAAGATATGCATATGTAAGAAGTAATAGTTATAGATAAAATATAGAAGCTAGATTATATTAATTTCTAGTCTAGCTTCATTAATATTAATATTCTTTATTATGTTCTAATATATTTAAATCAAAATTATTAATTTCTAAAAAATTAATATCTTAATGCAAGAAAAAAACCTAATAATCAATATTTACAATAAAAACGGATAAAAAGTATTGAAAAAAAACTTTTTTATGATAAAATATGGGTAAGGAGGATATTATGAAAGAGTTTTTTACTTCAATACTAAAGATGATAGTAGTAACGTTTATAATTTTTATAATACCCTTTATACTTCCAGTATTGCTAAAATTATTATTAAATTTAAAAGTTTTCAATAGTATTGGTGAATTTGAAGAAATAATTAATTTATTTAATAATATATATGTTTTAATTTATATATTATTGGGAATTGGAATTCTATTATGGTTTTTTCATAAGTGGAGTACAATAAAAGAAATTTTTAAAGATATGAATTTTTCGTTTACTTTTGGGGATAAAAAATTATCTGCAGAGCATGTTAAAGAAGAAATGGACAATATAAATCAACAAAAAGAATTTATAAATGAAATTACAAAAGATGATTCTAATAATGAGAGCAAAAATCTTATTAAAGAGATGAAAGCAAAATTAGGTATAGAAGAAAATAAAACAAATGATAAATGTAAAGAATGTAATAAAAAAGATTTGGAAGAAGAAAATAGCAAACTAAGATATTTTGCTACATATAATATGATAAATAAAGAGGCAAAAAGTTTATTGCATACAATATATAATGAAAAATATATAGAAATAGATAAATTTAAAAGTAGAATAATTCAAGGATATAAAAAAAGAAACAGAAAAAATATAAAATTTACCAAAAAAGAAATAGACAAAATTGCAAGAAATAAATATGACACAATTTTTGACGGTTTAAAGTTTTTAAATATTATAGAGCCATCAGAGGATGATAAGATAATAACATTAACTAAAGATGGAAAAGTATTCGTAGAAAAATATATTGAAAGAAATGAGGTGGTCTAAATGTTAAATGCTACAATAATAGGTCAATATTTCTTGTCTAAAAATCCAGAATTAACAGATATACAAATTCAAAAATTAGTATATTATGCTTATTCATGGTACATGGTTAAAAACAAAGGAAAAAAATTATTTGAAGAAAAACCACAAGCATGGATACACGGACCAGTCTTTCGAAGTTTATTTGATAGCATGAAAGATTATAAAAAATTTTCAGATACAACAGAAATAGAAAAGATAGATAAGGATATAATGGAGTTTTTAGATGTGATTTATAACATATATGGTAATTATTCAGGAAATGATTTGGAAAGGATGACTCATTCAGAAACGCCTTGGATAAAGGCTAGAAATGGATTAAAGCCTCATGAATTTTCACAAAATATAATTTCTGATGAGGATATTTTAGAATGCTATGGAAGATAATTATAGATTTTGGGTAATATATGTCTATGTCCATAAAAGATAAAATATAATAAAATTTCAATAATTTGTTAAATGCTTGATATTACTAATGTTGCAGGATACAATAAATTGTAGTAAAATACAGGAAAATCAAATAATTTTGTATGGGAAATAACCCAATGGTTGGAGCATCAGTAGCAGTTGCAGTAGCGGTAGAAGAAGCTATGAAATAATTAAATGATATAAATAAGTAAATTATGAAACTAAAAAAGTGGATAGAGATAAAAAAACTATCCACTATCTTTTTTTGTAGTTAAAATAATAAGATTAAAACAGAAGAAAAAGTATAATAAGTAATTTAGAATATAGAAGTATAAAATAAAAAGAAGAAACATTAATATATTATAGTTATATATATAAAATGTTAAAAAAGCTTATTTATATATTTCTTATAATTAAAATGAGTATATAGGAAAGTTGTAAACAGGTATATTGGAAAGTTTGTGTGAACTTCAAATTTCTTTATGAGAGTATATTGGAGAGTTTGTGTAAACTTTAAACTTCTTATGATAATTTTTCAAAATTTCAATAATTGAATTGACAAAAAATGTTTTATAAGATAAATACATACCCAAAATATATATTTTTTAATATATATTTTAAAGCTCACCTTCATTTAATTGAAGATGAGCTTTAATTATAATCTATTTATTATCTTTTTTCTTATCATCTGTCATAACTTCTTTAATAGCTCCTAAAGAACTTAAAGCACTAGTGGCCTCGAAAGGAATAAATACCTTATTAGCTTCACCTTTTGCAACCTCTTCTAATGCTTCCAAAGATTTAAGTTGAACCAATTTATCATCAGGAGCAGCCTTTTTCATTGCATCATAGACCATTTGGATTTCTTTAGCTTTAGCTTCAGCAACTTCACGAATAGCTTGAGCTTCACCGGCAGCTCTTCTAATTTGAGATTCTTTATCAGCCTCAGCTTCTAAAATTGCAGCTTGTTTTTTACCTTCTGCAATGGTGATTGCAGATTGCCTTTGAGCTTCAGACTCTAGAATCATAGCTCTTTTATTTCTTTCTGCATTCATTTCTTTTTCCATTGCATCTCTAATATCTGCAGGTGGTGTAATATCTTTAATTTCAACTCTATCTATCTTACATCCCCATCTATCAGTTGCTTCATCTAATACAGCACGTAATTGATTATTAATACCATCTCTTGAACTAAAAGTTTCATCTAAGTCCATTTTACCGATAATATCACGAATTGTAGTAATAGCTAAATATTCGATACCTTTCTTCAAACTTTGAATTTCATAAACAGCTTTTGCAGGGTCAGTTATTTGATAGAAAACAACAGTATCTATAGTAATTGTAACATTATCTTTAGTAATAACACCTTGAGGTGGAACATCCATTGTTTGTTGTTTCAAACTAACTACGCTTCTTACATGATCAAAAAATGGAACTATAATTGTAAGACCAGCATCAGCAACTTTGTAAAACTTACCTAATCTTTCAATTATATAAACCTCAGATTGTTTAACAATTTTAATAGACATAAAAGCAATAACTAAGATGATTACAAGTAAAACTATTAAAAACCACATAAAAAATTCCTCCTTTATTCCTTTAATTATTAGTAACTTTCTTACTAATCTTTTACAGGTGAAACAATAGCTTTAACACCCTTTATTTCAAGTACTTTTATTTGAGTACCTTTTTCAATATCAACATCATCTTTACCAACAGCAGACCAAACTTCACCATCTATTTTGACTTGACCTTTTGAATTAATAGAATCAATATCTTTAATAACAATTCCAGTTTGACCAATTATTGAATAAGCATTTGTTTTAACATTTTTTCCTGTTTTAGCAAATTTTTTTATAAAAGGTTTAGTTGCAAAAATAAGAATAGCAGATGAAATAACAAAAACAGATGTCTGAATAATCAAATTACTTGTAAATAAACTAACAATCATAGCCAAAAGAGCTCCAATTGCAAGCCAAAAAACTAAAAATCCAGCTGTCAAAATTTCACCTATTAAACAAACTCCAGCAATTATTAGCCATATTTGCCACATTAAAATTCCTCCTTCTTTATATATTACAACTATTACTATTATATCATAAATATTCCAAAAAAGAAATACTTTTATGTTAATTTTATTGCAAGGCTTTTTCATGTTTTTCCGTATTCTCAGTATTCTCAGTATTTTCAATGTTCCCAATATTGTAAAAGTGCCAATGTTGCCAATGTTGCCAATGTTGCCAATGTTGTCAATGGGGACGGAGAATATTGACATAATAGTAATTTTACAGTACCATAATTTAAAAATCAAATAAGTATAGAAAATATTAAATTTTCTAATAAATTTTATTATTAAAAATGTATACCTTTTGACGCGCCAATATTTTAGTTAAATAAAATAGAAACTCCACTATTTAACTGCTTAAGGTTTTGTGTAAAAATAATATTTAAAGTAAACCATTGATATAAATCCATTTATGTTTTATAGTCTTTAGCTTACAATCTACTTATATATCATATCTAATTTATTTCAAATCAAGATGTCAAGATGTGTCCCCAATTGGACAAAATGTCCAATTGGGAAACGTCCCAGATTGGACATAACAAAAAAATGTTCGAAAAAGTATTGACAAAAACTTTGGAATAATATAGAATAAAAGCGAACATTTTTTTGAAAGGAAATGATAAAATATGATAGAAACATTACATATAAAAAATATAGGAATAATCGAGGATTTAAATATAGATTTTAATAATGGACTAAATGTCTTAACAGGAGAAACAGGTGCTGGTAAAACTCTAATAATAGATTCACTACAAATTATATCTGGTGGTAGATTCTCAAAAGAGATGATAAGAAAAGGCGAAACAAATTCATTTGTAGAATTATGCATGTATGATCCAAAGAATGAAAGTGCCATAGATGGCAATATAATAGTTTCAAGAGAAATTAATTTAAATGGTAAGAATATGTGCAAAATAAACGGAAGGATGGTAACTGTAAATGAATTAAAAGAATTTATGACTAATTTTATAGAAGTTCATGGCCAAAATGACAATCAAAATTTACTTGATTCTAAATTACACCTTGAATATTTAGATGGTTTTATAGGAGAAGAAATAAAAGAAAATAAACTAAAATATAAAGAATTATATCAAGAGTATATTAAAATAAGACAAGAACTAAAAGAAAATTATGGAGATGAAAAAGAAAAACAAAGGAAATTAGATTTATTAAGTTATCAATTAAATGAAATAAAAGAAGCAAAATTAAAAATAGATGAGGAAAAAGCATTAGAAGAAAAAAGAAAAATAATTATGAATTCAGAAAAAATAGTAGGAAATTTACAAGAAGCAGATGAACTAATTTCAGAAAATGGTATAGATAGTATAAGTATGGCAATAAGAGCTCTAGAAAAAATAGAAATGATTGACAGTAAATATGAAAAAATATCAAACCAATTAAAAAGTAATTATTACGAATTACAAGAATTAGCAAGAGATATAAATAAATATAAAGAAGAAATAACTTTTGATGAAGAAGAAAGAGACTATATAGAAGAAAGACTAAACTTAATATATTCACTAAAAAGAAAATATGGAAATACAATAGAAGAAATCTTAAAATATAAAGAAGAAATAGAAAAAGAAATTAACCATATTGAAAATTTAGAAGAATATAACAATAAATTAAAAGACAAACAAAAAAAATTAGAAAAAGAAATGAACATGTTAGCAAATTTTTTAAATGAAATAAGAACAAAAAAAGCAAAAGAATTAAGCGAAAAAATAAATAAAGAGCTAGAAGAGCTAGAAATGAAAAATGCCAAAATAAATGTAAAAGTAGAATTTCTAGAAAATGAATATCTTAAAACAGGAAAAGATAAAGTCCAATTTTTTATAACTACAAATAAAGGAGAAGATGAAAAAGAATTATCCAAAATAGCATCAGGTGGAGAAATGTCAAGAACAATGCTAGCAATAAAAAAAGTGTTAGCAGACACAGACCAAATGCCAATATTAGTATTTGATGAAATAGACACAGGAATAAGTGGAAAAGCAGCTAATTCAGTTGCAAAAAAACTAAAAAGCATAGCTACAAAACATCAAGTTATGCGTATATCACATTTACCAAATATAGCAGCAATGGCAGATTACAATTATTTTATAAGCAAAAATGTAAATAATGATAGAACAAAAACTCAAATAAAACTCCTAAAAGAAGATGAAGTAATAAAAGAAATTGCAAGAATATCAGCAGGAGAAGTAAATGAAATAAGCATAAAATACGCAAATGAATTAAGAAATAAAAAAGCAAGTTAGAAACAAAAAAGAAGTTATTTTTAAATTTACAATAAATAACTTCTTTTATAATTCTTATATATTTTGTATATATTTATTATATTTGTAAAAAATGTATATATAGTATATATAATAAAATATTAGGAGGTATTTACATGGGAGATTTTTTACCAATTGAAACTATCAAAGCAATAGAAATACTAGACTCAAGGGGAAACCCAACAATTGAGGTAGAAGTTACAACCAAAGGAAATTTCAAAGCAACAGCATCAGTACCATCTGGAGCTTCAACAGGAAGTTTTGAAGCAGTAGAACTAAGAGATCGGAGACAAAACAAGATATTTAGGAAAAGGGGTTCAAAAAGCAGTCGAAAATGTCAATAAAAAAATAGCCAAAAAAATAGTTGGCATGAATGTATATAATCAAAGAAATATAGACAAGGAGCTAGTAATGCTAGACGACACACCAAACAAATCAAATTTAGGAGCAAATAGTATACTTGGAGTATCATTAGCAGTAGCAAAAGTGGCAGCTGCTTCACTAGGCATGGAATTTTACAGATATATAGGAGGAATAAATGCAAAAGAATTACCAATTCCAATGATGAATATATTAAACGGAGGAAAGCACTCAGATAATAATATAAGTATCCAAGAATTTATGATAATGCCAATAGGAGAAATAACATTTAGTGAAAGGCTAAAAAGAGGAGCAGAAATTTACCATACATTAAAAAAAGTATTAAAAGACAAAGGATATAATGTAGGAGTAGGAGACGAAGGAGGTTTTGCCCCAAACCTAGAAAGTGAAGAACAAGCTTTAGATATAATAATAGAAGCAATAAAAAAAGCAGGATATGAGCCACAAAAAGACATAGTTTTAGCCCTAGATATAGCAAGTACAGAAATGTATGAAGAAGCTAAAAAAATAGGAGAAGAAGGTTATTATTTTTGGAAAACAAAAAAATTAAAGACTAAACAAGAAATGATAGAATATATAGTAGAGTTATGTAGCAAATATCCAATAGTTTCAGTTGAAGATGGTTTAGCAGAAGAAGACTGGGAAAATTGGCAAGAACTAACAAAACGCTTAGGAAATAAAGTACAACTAGTAGGAGATGACTTATTTGTTACAAATCCAAAAAGATTAAGAAAAGGGATAGAAAAAAATGTAGCAAATGCAATTTTAATAAAGCCAAACCAAATAGGAACATTGACAGAAACTCTAGATACAATATTTATTGCAAAAAAGAATGGATACAAAACAATAATCTCACATCGTTCAGGAGAAACAGAAGATACTTCCATAGCAGATATAGCCGTAGGTACAAATGCAGGACAAATAAAAACAGGAGCACCTTGTAGAACTGATAGAGTTGCAAAATATAATAGATTATTAAAAATTGAATCCTAAGTAATCATTATGTCAAAATTTTAAAAGTTAAAGATTTTAGTCGAAATTTGTCTAAAATAAAAAAGCATAATTATAAAGCTTGTATAAATAAAAAATCTTGGTATAATAATTTTTTTAGTTTTTAGTACATTGAATATATTAGGAAAATTTAAGCATATCATAGAATGAGTATAAATTTTAAACTTCTTATACAATAAAAAACTAAAAGGCTGTTTATTTTAATTAAAACAACCTTTTAGTTTTATATATTTTTTCTTATTTAATATTTTACTTTGTCATATTATTAAACAATTTTAATTTTACTAAAGAATATATAAGTAAAATTCCAGCCCCAATTGCTAATCCAATAAACATAGTTTTACCAGCAGCAGGTAATTTTGCAGGTGGCTCAGTAAGTTTTAATTTAGGTGTAACATCAGAAGTTTTTGAATCTTCATTATCCTCAAAGTCTTTATAAGTTATATCAACCTTTTCGTTAGTATCTAAAATTTTATTAACTATACTACTATCAAAATCTTCTTTAAGTTTTAATTTATATTGAACAGTAGCTGTTTTACCAACTTCTAATTCTGGAATTGTCCAAGTAATTGAATTATTAGTTTTATCAACACTTGCTGAGATATTACCAATATTTGCTGAAGAAACATATGCAAATTCAAAATTATCAATTATTTCTTTTGGAAAATAATCAATTATAGTTATATCTTTTAAAGTCTTAGAAATTGGAAGTAAATCATTGTAAATATCGTTAGTTATAGTTTCTTCTATTTTATCATCTTGTATATAATAGAATTTACCAGCAGTTGGATTACTTGGAGTTCCGAAAGTTTCTCTAATTATTTGTCCAAAATTTTTAGTTACTCCATTTGGTACATAAGATTCATCTTCAATTCCTGTTAGCATAGTAATTAAATTTATACCATTTGTTTGAGTTGCTTGTAACTGTTCTTTTGTTTTTGCAATTACATCATCTGAATAATATTTTTTATCATAATCAACAGCTATATTAGGTACACCATCTGTTAAAACAATCATATATTTGTTATTATCAGTACTAGTAAATTGATTAGTTGCAAGTTCTAACCCTGCATCTAAGTCTGTTCTTGAACCAGTTGGCTCTATGCTAGAAATAGCATTTTCTAATAAAGTAACATCATTACTTAAAGTAGATACAACACTTGCATCTTCAATAGTTCCCTCTTTTGAAACATCTAAATTAGAAGAAAAGCTTACAATTCCTACTTTTAAATTAGAATTATCTTTTAGAAGATTTGTAACCAAAGTTTTAGCAGATTCAAAAACCAAATCCTTTCTAGTAACATCTGAAGATACTTCAGTATTCATACTATCAGAATTATCAATTACTAACATAATTTCTCCAGTAGGTTTTAAAGTTCCTTCATTATTTGTAACTTCTAACTGTAAAGTAACTTCTTTATTACTTAAGTCTTTTGAGATTAATTTTTTCTCAAATTTTGAATTTTCCCCTAAATCAATTGTGCAAACAGGTTCTTCAACTACTTCCATTTTTACAGTAGCATATGAAGCAAAAGACATGTTTGCAAATAAAATTAATACTAAAAAAAGTATTATAAAAATTTTCTTTTTCATATTCATATTTGTCTGCCTCCTTTTTTTACTTTAATATATTTTAACACAATGTAGAAAAATTACAACAAAAAAATAAAAAAAAATAAAATTAAAAACAAATAAATTAAAGAACTCTCAAACTTTCAGTAATTTAAGGTTGAAGTTTCAGTACAATTTACAAAAAAGCTGTCTAAAATGGTTATAATTCGTAGTTAGAATAGACTGCCATTTGGGGATGTTATTTATATAAAATTTATGTAATGACGAGTGCGATTGGAGTAAATAATAGCCCTTCTTAATGTAAAATAAATGAGGAAGCGCGAAAAAATTTGTAGCGAGAGGCTCGTTTATTTTATATTTAGAAGGGCTTTATTTACGTATTGAGCCGAGGAATGGAATAAATTTTATATAAATAACATCCCCAAATGGCAGTCTATTCTAACTACGAATTATAACCATTTTAGACAGCTTAATATATAAATATTTTTTGCCAAAACTATTGAAAATAATAAAAATATATGATAAAATAAAAAAGTATTGAATATAAAAAAACCAATTAAAAAGCAAAGTATATATATTAAAAACATATTTAAACAAGAGAAAATGGTCATAGGCTGAAAGCCATTTAATATGAATATATAGAAATTTCACTTTTTAGGTCTTTTCTTGAAAACAAAAGTAGAGAAAAGCGGTAAGAAACCGTTAAAAACATTAATGAGATTAGTAAAAAACTAATAAATTTAGGTGGTACCACGAATGATAACCATTTCGTCCTAGAAAAGTGTAGGAAGGAAATGGTTTTTTTGATGATATCAAAATACATAAGATTAAATTTTAAATAAAATTTAATGAAGGATGTGTAAAAATGAAATCTGAAAAGTTACTAGAATATTATCTAGATTCAAAATCATATACATATGAAGAAATTAAAAAAAACATAGAAAACATAAAAAACGAATTTCCAAATAAAAATGTAGAAACAACAATTACTCTAAACAATTTCGGAGTATATATTGTTACATTTAAATTTGAAAATAAAAATACATACTTTACCAAACTAAAAAACAAATTACTACCTTATGATGAAAACTTAAAAACATCAAAAACTACCCTAAAAAAGGTAGAAGTAAACCATAAAAAAGATAAAGTAAAAAGCAGACTAGAAAAATATAGTGGATGTACATATGGTAAATACAAACAAACAGGAATATACCATCCATATTAAGCATGTTAAAAAATAGGTAAAAACCTAAAAAATAAACAAATCTATTTAAAAATAGAAGAAAGGATAAAAAAATGGAGGAACAAATAGCAAAAATCAAAGAAAACTCTATAAAAGAAATGTCACAATGTAATGATGAAAAAGAACTAAATGAATTAAAAGTAAAATACTTAGGAAAAAAAGGAGAATTAACAAAAGTTCTAAGAGGTATGGGAGCTTTAAATAGCGAAGAAAGACCAGTAATAGGAGCTTTGGTAAACAAAATAAGAGATGAATTAGAAGCTTTAATAGAAAATAAGGCACAAGAATTTAAAAAGCAAGAATTATCAAAAAGGTTACAAACAGAAAATATAGATGTAACAGAGCCAAGCAAAAAAATTCATTTAGGTTCACTACATCCAATAACAAAAATAATAAATGAAGTAGAAGAAATATTCTTAGGAATGGGTTACCAAATAGCAGATGGACCAGAAGTAGAAAAAGCAATATACAATTTTGACAAATTAAATACACCACCAGATCACCCAGCAAGAGACTTACAAGATACTTTTTATATAACTGATGATATTTTATTAAGAAGTCAAACATCACCAGTTCAAGCAAGAGTAATGGAAACTCAAAAACCACCAATAAAAGTAATATGTCCAGGAGCTGTTTACCGTTCTGACAGTGTAGATAGTACACATTCACCAGTATTTCACCAAGTAGAAGGTTTAGTAGTAGATAAAAATATTTCAATGACAGATTTAAAAGGAACATTAGAAATGTTTGCAAAAAAATGCCTAGGCGAAAACACAAAAATAAGATTTAGACCACATCATTTCCCATTTACAGAACCTTCAGCAGAAGCAGATGTTTCATGCTTTGTATGTGGAGGAAAAGGATGCAAAGTATGTAAAGGCGAAGGATGGATAGAACTTTTAGGATGTGGAATGGTACATCCAAACGTACTTAAGAACTGTAACATTGACCCAGACGAATATTCAGGATTTGCTTTTGGATTCGGAGTTGAAAGAATAGCAATGGCAAAATTCGGAATAGATGATATGAGACTATTATTTGAAAATGATATTAGATTTTTAAAACAATTTTAAAACTTAAAAACTTAAAAAATATTTTTTTTGAAATTTTAATTTAAAGATTTTAAATTAAATAAAAAAGGGGGAAAACTTAAAAAATGGGGTTTTTTAAAAATAGAAAGCCAAATACCAATAGATATTACACATTAAAAAAAGCAATAAATTTAGTAGGTGAATATCCAGGATATGTAGTAAAACAAAATCCAAATGGAAAATATCAACTTGTCTCTGACGAAGTAGATAGAAAAGAAATGAGTAATTATCAAGAAAGAAGAAAAGCATTTTATCAAGGAATTAAAATTGAAACATCAGCTTCAAATATTGGTATTAATGGAAGTAACTATCAAGGTGTTAGAACACCATATGATTTAGAATTATAAAATATAACATAAGAAGGGAAGAAAAGTAAATGAAAGCAAGTAGAGAATGGTTAGAAGAATTTAGTAATATAGATGTAACTACTCTAGAGCTAGCAGATAAACTAACTATGACAGGCTCTAAAGTAGAAACAGTAGAGCAAAGAGGAAACGACATAAAAAATGTAGTTGTAGGAAAAATTTTAGAAATAAAAAAACATCCTGACGCAGATAAACTAGTAGTAACAAAAGTAGATGTAGCAAATGAAATTTTACAAATAGTAACAGGAGCAAATAATATAAAAGTAGGAGATATAGTACCAATAGCAAAAGATGGAGCAAGTTTGCCAAATGGAGTAAAAATAAAAACAGGAAAATTAAGAGGTATAGAGTCATGTGGTATGATGTGCTCTGTTGGAGAACTAAATTTAAATTTATCAGACTACCCAGAACAAATAGAACATGGAATAATGATATTAGATAAAAAACTAGAAAAAGATTTGGGAAAAGACATAGTAGAAGTTTTAAACCTAAAAGAAGATGTAATAGACTTTGAAATAACACCAAATAGACCAGACTGCCTATCAATAGAAGGATTAGGAAGAGAAGTGGCTATAACACTAAATAAAGAATTTAAAAACCCAAGAAAAAATATAGATGAACTAAAAATCGAAAATAAAGAAGAAATAGAAGGTTTAAAAGTTTCAATAGAAGCACCAGATTTATGTTACAGATATATAGCAAGAGTAGTAAAAGATGTAAAAATAGAAGAATCACCAGACTGGATGAAAAGAAGATTAAAAGCATGTGGAGTAAGAAGTATAAACAATATTGTTGATATAACAAACTATGTAATGTTAGAAATGGGTCAACCAATGCATGCATTTGACATAAATTCAATAGAAGGAAAACACATAACTGTAAGACGTGCAAGAAAACAAGAAAAAATAACAACACTAGACGAAGTAGAAAGAACACTAGATGAAGATAACCTAGTAATAGCAGATGATAAAAAAGCAGTTGCAATAGCAGGTGTAATGGGTGGACTAAATTCAGAAATAGAAGAAACAACAAAAACAGTAGTATTTGAATCAGCAGTATTCAATGGAGGAAGTGTAAGAAAAACAGCTAAAAAAGTAGCTTTAAGAACAGAAAGTTCATCAAGGTTTGAAAAAGGCTTATCTCCAGAAAATGCTTTAAGAGCAATAAATAGAGCAGTAGAATTAGTAGAATTAATAAAAGCAGGAAAAGCAATAGATGGAAAAATAGACGTATACCCAACAAAACAAAAAATAAACAAAATAAAAATAGATGAAAACAAAATAAATAGTTTATTAGGAATAAATCTATCTAAAGAAGAAATGATAGAAATATTAGAAAAGCTACAAATAAAAGTAGAAAATGATATTGCAATAGCACCATATTTTAGAATGGATTTAGAATATTTAGCAGATATAGCAGAAGAAATAGTTAGAATTTACCGGATATGACAAATTAGAAACAACTTTAGTAAAAGCTAAAACAACACTAGGAATTAGAAATAAAGAACAAAAAATAAAAAAGAAAATAGAAGAAGTTTTAGTAAATAATGGCCTATCAGAAATTTACACATATGGATTTGTAAGCAAAAAGGATTTAGAAGAATCAAAAATAAGCGAAGACTTAGTAAAATATGCAATTACAATCCAAAATCCATTAAGTGATGAATATAAATTAATGAGACCAACTACAATACCAAGTATGATGCAAACACTAGCTACAAACGCAAACAAAAAAAATCAAAATGTTAAATTATTTGATTTATCAAGAAACTATAAAAATATAAATCAAGAAATAGAAAAAGGAGAAGTTCCTTTGCAAGAAGAGATTTTAACAATTGGTATGTATGGTGATGATGTAGACTTTTATACATTAAAGGGCTTAATAGAAAATGTTTTAGAAGCGGTAAGTGTAAATAAATATGAAATAGAAAAAGAAACAAAAAATACTTCATATCACCCAGGAAGATGTGCAAACCTAAAAGTGGGAATAGATACTATTGCAACATTAGGAGAAGTACACCCAGAGTTACTATATAACTACAAAATAGAAAAAAGAGCATATTTAGCGGAAGTAAATGTAACAAAACTTGTAAAATATTCAAGAGAAAATAAAAAATATGTAGAAGTTCCAAAATTCCCAGCAGTAGAAAGAGATATAGCAATAATAGTAGGAGAAGAAGTAGAAGTTGGAAAAATAGAAAAAATTATTGTAAAAAAAGCCAAAAAGATTCTTGAAAATATAAAACTATTTGACATATACAGAAATGAAAAATTAGGCGAAAATAAAAAAAGTGTTGCTTATGCACTAACATTTAGAGATAAAAATAAAACATTAGATGATGAAGAAATAAACAAAGTAATGGATAGTATAATAAATGAATTAGAAAAAGACCTAAAAGCAGTTTTAAGAAAATAATACTGTCAATAATACTTGACATAATATAAATTCTATAGTAACATTATATCTTGGAAGTTACTAAAATTAAAAAAATTGCTTAGCTAACTAGCAAGCAAGTACCAAAGGAGAAATCAAAAATGAGCAACATTTTGGCAAAAGACTTGGTAGAAATTTCGGTAGAGGAAGCAAAAAAGGGCAATTTTGAAAATACCGCCCTAATTCTTACGAGAATTCTGGAAAATCCAGAAATTTTAGAGGATATCCCTGATACACATCAAATTAACAGGGACATAGAAGAGGGAAACGACGTATTGTTAAAATGGGTAAAACAAAACATATACCCAGAATCGAACTTACCAGAAAACGTATATAACCAAGATATGACCCAGTTTATTAGAAGGGTCATACTAAGGAATACGAAAGTACCAGTGGGAAGAACATATTGGAGAGTTTATAGAAGAAATCCTCAAGTTCTTCAAATCCTCAGAATGTACGGAGAGTTAAAAAACAAAATTTTCGTTATTCATGGAGCGGAGTAACGAGCACAAGTAAATAGCCAAAAAAAGGGAGGAGTTTTTATTAAAAATTTCTCCCTTTCTTCTTAATTATTTTAAATACAAATTTATTTTTTTAATATTTTAAATTCTCTAAAACATTAAAAAAATAAAAGAAAAACGAAAAAATAGCCTAAAATTCTATATAAAATATAAAAAGTACTTGACAAATCAACAAAAATAGTGTAAAGTATATTAGCATTACAAAAAGAAAAGAGGTAGTCACATGGAAAAAAACGTAAAACTAAGCATTTTATGTGAGTTATATGGAGAATTGCTAACAAAAAAGCAATACCAAATAATAAATGACTACTATAATAATGACTTGTCACTTTCAGAAATAGCTCAAAACAATAATATTACAAGACAAGCCGTAAGAGACATTTTAAAAAAGGGGGAAAATAAACTTTTCGAATACGAAGAAAAGTTAAACTTTATGAAAAGGACGTTAAACCAAGAAAAGAAAATACAAAAAGTTTTATCAGAACTAACAAAAATACAAGAAGATTATTCTGATAAACAAGTTGCAAACGTATTAGAAAACATAAAAAAAGAATTAAATAGTTTAATTTAAAAAATGAATGGGAGTTGAAAAATATGGCTTTTGAAGGATTATCTTCCAGATTACAAGAAATTACAAGAAAAATCAGAGGAAAAGCAAGAATAACCGAATCTGATTTAAAAGAAATGCTAAGAGAAGTAAAACTTGCACTTTTAGAAGCAGACGTAAACTACATGATAGTAAAAGAATTTATTAAAACCATTCAAGAAAAAGCTTTAGGCCAAGATGTTTTAAAATCATTAACACCAGGTCAACAAGTAGTAAAAGTAGTAAAAGACGAACTAGTAGAATTGCTTGGTGGAACAGAAAGCAAAATCAATTTCACACCTAATCCACCAACAATAATTATGTTAGTAGGACTTCAAGGATCAGGAAAAACAACAACAGCAGGAAAACTAGCAAATCTACTTAGAAAACAAGGAAAAAAGCCATTATTAGTAGCATGTGATGTATATAGACCAGCTGCCATAAAACAATTACAAGTAGTAGGAAAACGGACTAAACATACCAGTTTTTGCAAATGAAAACTCAAAAGATGTTGTCCATATAGCAAAACAAGCAGTATCTACAGCAATTTCAAAACTAAATGATGTAATAATATTAGATACAGCAGGAAGACTTCATATAGACGAAGAACTAATGCAAGAACTAAAAAATCTAAAATCAAGTGTAAAACCACATGAAATACTACTTGTAGTAGATAGTATGACAGGTCAAGATGCAGTAAATGTCGCAGAAAAGTTCAATAATGATCTAGGAGTAGACGGAGTAGTTTTAACCAAACTAGATGGTGACACACGTGGGCGGAGCTGCATTATCTGTAAAAAAAGTAACAGGAAAACCAATAAAATTTGCAGCAACAGGAGAAAAGCTAAGTGACATAGAAGTTTTCCACCCAGACAGAATGGCAAGAAGAATACTTGGAATGGGAGACATGCTATCTGTAATAGAAAAAGCAGAAGAATCATTTGACCTAGAACAAGCAGAAAAATTAGAAAAACAATTAAGAAAAAAAGAACTAGACCTAGATGATTACTTAGCTCAAATAAGGCAAGTTAAAAAAATGGGTTCATTTTCATCATTACTAAAACTAATACCTGGAATGAATCAAATAAAAGACTTAAAAATAGATGATAAAGAATTTGTAAAAATAGAAGCAATAATATGTTCAATGACCAAAGCCGAAAAAAGAGATACAAGACTTCTAAATGCAAGTAGAAGAATGCGTATAGCCAAGCGGAAGTGGTACAACAGTACAAGACATAAACAAATTCATAAAATCATTTGAAATGTCACAAAAAATGATGAAAAAGATACAATCAAACAAAGGTGGCATGAAAAAACTTTTAACTGGAATAGATGAAAATGCATTAAAAAACTTTAAATTTTAGTTATTAAATTTTTAAATTTATATATAAATCAAGATGATTAGATAAAAAAATCTACTTATCTTAAATTTTCTAGGAGGTGAATAAAAATGGTAAAAATAAGATTACAAAGACAAGGAAAGAAAAAAGCTCCATTTTATCATATAGTAGTTGCAGACTCAAGAGTATCAAGAGATGGAAAAATAATCGAACAAATAGGAACATACAACCCAATGACAGAACCTGCAACAATAAATATAGATAAAGAAAAAGTAGAAAAATGGATAAAAAATGGTGCTAAACCAACTGATACAGTTAAAGCTTTAATAGAAAAAGCATAAGAAATGTTTTAATGGCTAAAAAGTCAAAATGGAGGAATGAAAATGAAAGATATATTACAAACAATTATTTTAAATTTAGTAGATAACAAAGAAGCAGTTGAAATAAAAGAAATAGACGGTGAAAAATCTGTTATATTTGAAGTAAAAGTTGATCAAAATGATATGGGAAAGATAATAGGAAAACAAGGAAGACTTGCAAAGTCTATTAGAACAGTAATAAAAGCTGTAGCTAATAAAGAACAAAAAAGAGTTTCAGTTGAATTTATTGGATAATTGGAGTAAATAAAATTATGACAAAATATCTAGAAGTAGGTCAAATTGTAAATACCTTTGGAATAAAAGGAATGGTAAAAGTAAAACCTTTTACAGATAATATTAAAAGATTTGACGAACAAAAAAATGTATATATCAAATTATCAAAAGGTATTAAAGAATATGAAATAGAAGAAGTAAAATATCATAAAAATATGGTTTTACTAAAATTTAAAGGAATAGAAACCATAGAAGAAGCAAATTTACTAAGAAATAGCTACATACTAGTAGATAGAAAAAAAGAAAAACCCTTAGAAGAAGGAACATATTATATAGTAGATTTACTAGGTCTACAAGTATTTACAGATGAAGGTGTTTTACTTGGAAATCTAAAAGATATATTTAATACCGGAAGTAATGATATATATGTAGTAGAAGATGAAAACAAAAAAGAAATTTTATTACCAGCAATACAAGATGTTATAAAAAACATTGATTTAGAAGGTAAAAAAATAACAGTTCATCTAATAGATGGTTTATTGTAAAAAAGAAGGGAGCAAAAATGAAGTTTGATGTTTTGACACTTTTTCCAGAAATGTTTGAACCAATAAAACAAAGCATTTTAGGAAAAGCAATTGAAAAAGAACTAATAAATATTAACTTAGTAAATATTAGAGATTTTTCAAAAGATAAACACAAAAAAGTTGATGATACTCCCTATGGCCGGTGGAGCAGGAATGGTAATTAGGCCAGATGTTGTATATGATGCTTATAAATCATTAGATACAAAAAATGCCAAAGTTATATACTTGTCACCAAAAGGAAACTTACTAAACCAAAAAAAAGTAGAAGATTTAAGTAAAAATAGTCATTTAATATTACTATGTGGGCACTATGAAGGAATAGACCAAAGAGTTATAAACAAAATAGTAGATGAAGAAATATCAATAGGAGATTATGTTCTAACTGGTGGAGAAATTCCCGCAATGGTGTTAATCGACAGTATAAGTAGATATGTAGAAGGAGTTTTAAAAAAAGAATCAATATTAGAAGAAAGCTTTTCAAACGGACTTTTAGAATATCCACAATATACAAGGCCAGAAGTATTCGAAGGTGAAAAAGTTCCTCGGAGTTTTACTCTCAGGTCACCACAAAAATATAGAAGAATGGCGAAAACAAAAATCTTTGGAAATAACAAAAATAAAAAGACCAGATTTATTAGAAAAATAAAATGAAGTACATATCATTTGTACCGCTCAAAAACAAAATTAGCTTTTTTAAATTGTAAATTATTTAAAAAAGTACAGTTAAATTTATAAAAGAAGGAGGAATTTTCTAAAATGGATATAATAAAATCAATCGAACACGAACAACTAAAAAATAAGATACCAGAATTGAAAGTTGGTAATACAGTTAAAGTACACGTAAGAATAAAAGAAGGAAATAAAGAAAGAATCCAAATATTTGAAGGAATTATAATAAAAGTACAAGGTGGAGGTTTAAACCAAACTTTTACAGTAAGAAAAATTTCATATGGTGTAGGTGTTGAAAAAACATTCTTAGTACACTCACCATTAGTAGAAAAAGTTGAACTTGTAAGAGTAGGTAAAGCAAGAAGAGCTAAATTATTCTATTTAAGAGATAGAGTAGGAAAAGCAGCTAAAACTAGAGAACAAGTTGGAGCTAGAATAGAAAATAAAGAAATTACATTAAAAGAAGATTTAGTGGAAGAAACAGCTCAAAATGAAGCTCCTGTAGAATCTGCAAACGAAGAAGCTCCAAGTATTGAAACTGAAAATGTAGTAAAAGAAGAAGTAGTAGATACAGTTAAAGAAGAACCAGTAGAAGTTGTAAAAGAAGAAGATAAAGAAAATAAATAAGTAAAAAAACACTTAAAAGAAATATTTTTTTAAGTGTTTTTTTGTATTTTATGAAAAAATTTAAGTTTAAGTTTAAGTTTTTGTTTTTGTTTCTTTGTATTGTAACGTTATAAGTTAGGATTTAGTGCCTAAAATAAGCCGCCTAAGACAAAGACGTCATTTTATTTTTACAAATTTATCTGTCAAGATAATTTTCATAGGAACTCTAAATATATTTTATGGCACCCTTCCAATACAAGATTGAACACTTTCCATAAAATATTATTAAGAGTTCCTAATGAAAATTACTTTCCATCAAAATTTGTAAAAATAAAATGACATCTTTGTCTTAGGCTACTCTATATAAATAAGTGTTAAATAGAAATAATATGAATAAATTTTGGTAAATTGTAAGAGTAAACTATATTTTACTTGTACAATTCATAACGAACAAATTTTTTGAAAAAATTTAAAAAAAGTATTGACAAAAAAATAAAAAGGATATAAAATTAGAACAACAAAAGCAAACAACAATTCGCAAAACAAAAATTTGAATAAAAACAAAATAGGAGTGATAAATATGAATTTAGTAAAAAGAAATGTAAAAATAAAAACACTTACAAATAGCAGTATAGAAAGACACCCAGTCCCAGTTCTAGGGGTAGACTATAAAGTGAAAATAACATACAAAAATATAAAAATTACTGAATTAGACGTTGAAAACAATACAATAAAAATATCACTACCAAACATATACAAAAAAATATCAAACACCCAAATATTAGATCTAGCAATAGAAAAAATGTACGAACAAATAGCAAATGTAGAAATTGAAAGAGCAATGGAAAAAACAAGAATAATGCTAGGATTTGCTCCAGAAGAATATGAAATTGCAAAAATAAAAACTCTAGGAGCATGTAAAGATAATAAAATAACAATAAATCCAGAAGTAGTAAAATACAATAGAAAAGTAATAGATTATATAGTACTACATCAATATTGCCACTTAAAACACAAAACACACTGCAAAAGATTTTATGAAATGTTAAAAAAGTATGAGCCAGAATATAAAAAATGTGAGGAAATATTACTAAATATATAAAATAGAATAAATAAAGACAACATTGATATATGATATATAAAATCTTATAAAATAAAGAATTATATAAGAAAATAGAATCATTTAAAAAATATAAAATCATAAAAAAACTAAAAAAGTAATTAATTTTTATAATTAGAATATAAAAAACTAATTATAAATGATATAAAAAAATCATCCTAAATAACCTTCAAAAGCATAATGTTTTTGAAGGTTTAAAAATTATTTTAAAAAACTATTTATTATTAAAAACAAATTTGATATAATAAAAACATAAATAAATTGGGGTATCGCCAAGCGGTAAGGCATCGGACTCTGACTCCGACATTTCGTAGGTTCGAATCCTACTACCCCAGCCAAAATTACTTTATACGAACATACGGTGTTTAAATATGAGTAATAATGCCCGGCCAAAATCAAAGCCATGGAGGCAAAAAGGAGGAACAAATGAAAAACAAAACAAAAAAAAATAAAGGAATAACCTTAATTTCATTAATAGTAACTATAATAGTATTAACAATACTAGCATCAATGGCAGTATATAGTGGAATAAATGCTGTTAACTCCTCAAAACTAACAGCTTTCACAGCAGAAATGAAAATAATGCAAACAAATGTAAACGACTTATATGAAAAGTACAAAGATGGAGATGAAGGAGTACTAAGTTTAGGTCAATCAATATCTGGAAATACTAAAGCAGAAGAAACATTAAATGCTGCTGGAATAGCACAAGAGGAAAAAGCAGATTTTAGATATTATACAAATCAAGATATAGTAAACTTAGGAATTGAAGGAATAAAAGAAAGAGAATTTTTGGTAGATGTTAAGGATAGAAAAGTAGTAAGTTATGAAGGATTTGAATATAATGGCACAGTTTATTATACTTTAGATCAATTACCAAAAGGATTATATAATGTCGAATATGAAGATATAGATACAAGTGAACTAAAATTTGATGTAAAAATGAGTAGAGAACAAGGAAATTATAGAATAACAGTATCAAATATACAATATAGTGGATACATTAATAAATGGGAAGTAAGGTACCAAAAAGAAGGAGAAACAGGTTGGAAAATAAGTAAAGATTTAAGCTTTATAGTAGAAGATAAAGGACCATATAACATAAAAATAGGAAATAATGATATAGAATCAGCATCACAAATAGTAGCATATGATCCAAAACTAGTAAGAAAATGGACAAATAAGATAGATGGAAATGGAGACGAAGAATTCTTAGATGTAAAAGAAACATCAGATGGAGGATATATAGCAGTAGGGTATACAACATCAACTAATATAAATGGCTTAGAAAACAAAGGTGGAGAAGATGCAATAATTGTCAAATATGATGCAAATGGAAATGAACAATGGAAAAAATCAGTAGGTGGAAGCAAAGATGATAGATATAATGGAGTAATAGAAATAACGAATGGAACATATATAGCTGTAGGGACTATATATTCAACAGATGTATTAGATAAAAATAATGTGAACATAGGACATGGATACGATTTGACATTTGAATTTGTTGGTACTACATATATGGAGGCATCAGAAGGAATAATTGGAAGATACGATTCAGCTGGAAATGAAATTTCTTTAAAAGTTACAGGTGAGGCAACTGATAAATATACAACAGAGCAATACAGGGAAGAAGGAGGAACTTACTATGAAGAGTTTGATATTTTAGAATATTCAGTTGCAAACATTATAATATATGGTATTAATAAAACTAGAGATGGAAATTTTATTTTAACGGGTCAAAAAAATGTAGGAGTACCATCAAGTTTTATGGATTCTGGAGATGCTCATGCGTATTTAGTCATAAAATATGATGAAGAAGGAAATAAAATATCGATAAATAAATTGGATATGATGCATGGTACAAGTTATTCAATAGGAATTAAAGAAGACTTGAATGGAAATTATTTTGATTATGGTTTTTCAAATGATATTTTAAATAAAGAATTATTACGACAAAAAGGAATAAAAATCAGTTCTGATGTTCTTGATGTTGTTGAACAATTGTTATTATATGATGACGGCTCATATATCAGTCTATTATATACATCTTATCAGTCTTTTCCTGATATAGAGTTTAGAGCTATTAGCAATGGATCTAATTTAGGAGATACACTAAACTGGGAAAAGGATCAAGCTGATTTAGAAAATAGAATAATAAAGCAAATAAGTAAATCAAGCGAAAATGACTTTGTGGCAATTTGTGAAAAAGACAATAATTGTAAATTATCAAAATTTAGTGTAGAAGATGCAACTATAATAGAAGAATATGATATTCCAACATATGAAAATATATATGCAATAGAAGAAAAAGAAGAATTTATATTATTAGGAACACCAACAAATGAAGAAGGTATAACAATAGAAGGAAATAGTGGAGCAGTAATAGCTAAATACGCGATAGAATAAATTTAATAAAATACATATTAATTTATACACATTTTACCAATTTAGCAAGATACACCTTTACTTTTCCCCAATTTTAATATATAATATACAAATAAAAAATTAAAAATTAAAAATAAAGGAGAGTCAAACCAAAATGCAACAAAATCAAAATAACAACCAAGAACAAGAATTAGACATAAATCACTTAATGCAAATAAGAAGAGAAAAACTAAAAGAATTACAAGACCAAGGAAAAGATCCATACGAAGTAACAAAATTTAATAGAACAAACACAGCTGGTGAAATAAAGAAAAACTATGAACAATTCGACCAAAAAGACGTAACAGTTTGTGGAAGAATAATAGCCAAAAGAATAATGGGGAAAGCCTCATTTTGTACAATACAAGACTGTGACGAAAGAATTCAAAGTTATGTAAGTATAAATGACCTAGGAGAAGAAAGTTACAAAGAATTCAAAACATGGGACATAGGAGACATAATAGGAATAACAGGATTTGTATTTAAAACAAGAACAGAAGAAATTTCTGTACATGCAAAAGAAGTAGTCTTACTTTCTAAATCACTAAGACCACTTCCAGAAAAATTCCATGGTCTAAAAGATCCAGACTTAAGATATAGACAAAGATATACAGATTTAATTGTAAATCCAGAAGTAAAAGAAAGCTTTGTATTAAGAAGCAAAATAATAAGCAATATAAGAAAAATTCTAGATGAAAAAGGATATCTAGAAGTTGAAACACCAATACTAAACACAATATCAGGTGGAGCAACAGCAAAACCATTTATAACACATCACAACGCACTAAATATTGATATGTACCTAAGAATAGCACTAGAACTAAACTTAAAAAGACTAATAGTAGGAGGATTTGACAAAGTATACGAACTAGGAAGAGTATTTAGAAACGAAGGTATGGACATAAGACACAACCCAGAATTTACAATGTTAGAATTATATGCTGCATACCAAGATTACCATGATATGATGGATATAACAGAAGAGTTATTCTCAAGAACAGCAAAAGAAATATTAGGCACAACAAAAATAACATATCAAGGACAAGAAATAGACCTAACACCAGGTTGGAAAAGAATATCTATGATAGATGCAATAAAAGAAGTAACAAATATAGACTTTAACCTAATAAATGAAGACGAAGAAGCAGTAAATCTAGCCAAAGAAAAAGGACTAGAAATACCAGACAAAACAAAAGAAACAAGAGGAGATGTAATTAGTCTATTTTTCGATGAATACGTAGAAAAAACATTAATACAACCAACATTTGTATATGACTACCCAATAGAAATCTCACCACTTGCTAAAAAAAGTATAAAAGACAAAAGAATGACCCAAAGATTCGAAATATTTATAGGTGGAAGAGAATACGGAAATGCATTCTCAGAATTAAATGATCCAATAGACCAATACGAAAGATTCAAAAAACAAGTAGAAGCAAGAGAAGCAGGAGACGAAGAAGCAGGAATGATGGACGATGATTACATCCAAGCACTAGAAATAGGTTTACCACCAACAGGAGGACTAGGAATTGGAATAGACAGATTTGTAATGCTACTAACAGACGCATCATCTATAAGAGATGCATTATTATTCCCTACCATGAAACCACTTGCCAACTAAGGGGCAATTTGGGACGTTTCCCAATTGGACATTTTGTCCAATTGGGAAACGTCCCAGAATGGACAAAATGTCCATTCTGGGACACATCTATATAATTAATCATATATTTATAAAAAAGGGGAAGTAAGGAGTATTTATGTTTAATTTTTCATTTGACAAGAGAATTTTTTATATTATAATTGCAGTACTTGTTTTATCATCCTTAGCAAAATACATAACAACACCACGGAGAACTGTATGGTTTACTAGTAAGTATACCTGGAGTTTTAATAGCAATAACATTCCACGAGTTTGCACATGGTTTTGTTGCATATAAATTAGGAGATAACACTGCAAAAGATGAAGGAAGGCTTAGTTTAAACCCTCTAGACCATTTAGACCCAATTGGAACATTAATGTTATTATTTGCAGGATTTGGATGGGGAAAGCCTGTACATGTAAACCCAATTAATTATACAAGAAAAATTTCAATGGAAAAGGGAGAAGCTATAGTGTCAATAGCAGGCCCAATAATGAATTTTATACTTGCATTTATTTTTACATTAATATATTATGCAATATTTAAATTTGCAGGAGTTTCATTTATGCTTTCAACAACAGGAAATATCATAATGCAATTAATAGCGGCAACTATATCAATAAATATTGGGTTAGGAGTGTTTAATTTAATTCCACTACCACCACTAGATGGCTCAAAAGTAATAATGCCATTTTTACCATATAAAGCAAAAGAGTGGTTTATAAATAATGAGCAAATATTTTATATAATATTTGTAATAATATTCATAACAGGATTTGCAAGTATAATAATATCTCCAGTAATAGATTTAGTAGCGTCTGGAATAATGAACTTAGGAAAATTAATTTTCGGAATTTAGCTAAAAATATAAAAAGATAAGGGAAAAATTATGAAAAAAGATATATTAACATTAGGAATAGAATCAAGTTGTGACGAAACCTCTGTATCAGTTGTAAAGAATGGTAGAGAGGTTCTTTCAAATACTATAGATACGCAAATACCAATACACGAAAAATATGGAGGAGTAGTTCCAGAAATAGCATCAAGAAATCATATAGAAGCAATTTCAAGAGTAACCAAAAAAGCTCTAAAAGATGCAAACGTAGAATTAAAAGACATAGATGCAATTACCCCAACTTATGGTCCACGGATTAGTAGGAGCACTTTTAGTAGGTCTTTCATATGCAAAGGCTATTGCATATGCAAATAATATTCCACTAGTAGGAGTAAATCACATAGAAGGACATATAGCTGCAAATTACATTACATATAAAGAACTAGAGCCTCCTTTTATATGTGTAATGATGTCAGGAGGAAATACACAAATTGTAAATGTAAAAAGTTACACAAAATTTGAAGTTCTTGGTAAAACAAGAGATGATGCAATAGGAGAAGCATTTGACAAAGTAGCAAGAGTAGTTCGGGCTAGGATATCCAGGTGGACCTAAGGTAGATAATTTAGCAAAACAAGGAAAAGCCAATATTGTTTTACCAAAAACACATTTTTCTAGTGAAAGTTTAGACTTTAGTTTTAGTGGAATAAAAACAGCTGTAATAAATTTAAACCATAAAAATCCAAATCTAAACAAAGCTGATTTATGTGCAAGTTTTCAAAAAAATGTAACAGAAGTATTAATTGAAAATGTAAAAAAAGCAGTAGATATAACAAACTTAAAAACAATAGTATTAGCAGGAGGAGTTTCTGCAAATAGTTATATAAGAAAAGAATTTTTAGAATTAGAGAAGATGCGGACGAGGGATAAAAATTTATATGCCAGACTTAAAGCTATGTACTGATAATGCAGCAATGATAGCATCTGCACGGATTTTACAATTATATAGAAGGAAAAAGAGATGAACTTAATTTAAATGCTATACCAAATTTAAAATTAAGTTAAACAAATATTATTAAATAAGTCTAGATAAAAGGGAGAATTACAATGGAAGAAATGGAAGAAAAAGAAAATAAAAAATCAGAAAATAAAAAAAGTTTTTTCAAAACAAAAAACATTTTAATTTTAATAATAATTCTTATATTAATAGTTTTTATAGTCATAGCGATTACTAATATAGGAAATACCAAACAAAAAGAAAAACAAGCTTCTCAAATATTTGGTAATGAAGAATGTGATGCAATTATGCATATTGCCACTAAAGATTTAGTTAATCATACATGTAAAATCTGTGGCGAAGAATTTCAAGATTCATCAATGCGCGTAGATATATGTACAAATTGTGCAAATGAAACAAATAGATGCGACTTTTGTGGCAAAAAATTGTCCCAAGGACTTAAAGCTAGAAGAAAAGAATTAATAGGAGAATAATAAAAAGGAGCAAGTTTAAATAAATGTCAATATATACAATAGGAGACCTTCACTTATCCTTTCACGAGAACAAACCAATGAGTATATTTGGAAACAATTGGGAAGGACATGAAGAAAAAGTAAAAAAAAATTGGATAGAAAATGTAGAAGAAAATGATTTGGTAGTTTTACCAGGCGATTTTTCATGGTCAACATATTTAAAAGATACATATGAAGATTTTTCTTATTTAAATGAATTACCAGGAAAAAAGCTATTACTAAAAGGAAATCATGACTATTGGTGGACAACTCTTACAAGTATGAGAAATTTTTTAAATGAAAATAATTTTAAGAATATAGACTTTATATATAATAATTCCTACGAATTTGAAAATTATGCAATAACAGGAACCAGAGGTTGGGTAATAACAGAACAAGCAGATGATAAAAGGTTACTAAATAGAGAATTAGCAAGGTTAGAACTATCATTAAAAGAAGCAAAAAGTAAATACGAAGAAAAAGAGATAATAGTATTTATGCATTATCCACCAATAACTTACAATAATATATCAAATAATGAACCAAGTGATTTTGTAAAACTTATGATGAAATATAATGTTAAAAAATGTTATTATGGCCATTTACACAGTGTTTCTATAAAAGAAGCTGTGGAAGGAAAATATTTTGGAATTAAATTTAAATTAGTTAGTGCAGACGGATTAGACTTTAAATTATTAAAAATTGATGACTAATAATAAAAATATTACTATAAGGAATTAATATATGTGGAAAAGAGACCGTTATTATAGTTATATAATAAATACCTTTAAAAAAACAAAAAAGGAGAAAAAATGCTAGATCTAAATAAAGATGTAAAATACGTAAAAGGTGTAGGACCAAACAGAGTAAAATTATTAAACAAACTAAATATTTTTACATTAAAAGATTTAATTTCATATTATCCAAGAACATATGAAGATAGAGGAAAACCAAAAAAGTTAATAGAATGTATAGATGAAAACGAAGCAACTATCGAAGCAGTAGCATGTAGCATGATTTCAGAAGTAAGGCTAAAAGGTAAAACCATGCAAAAATTAATAATAAGAGATGAAACAGCAACAGCAGTAGTTACTTGGTTTAATCAAACCTACTTAAAAAAAGTATTTGAAATAGGAAAAAAATATAGATTTTATGGAAAAATAAGTAATAAATTCGGCAAAATTTCAATTACATCACCAGTTTTTGATAGAATAGATAGTAACAAAAATACAGGGAAAATAATACCAATATATCCATTAACCTATAATCTTTCACAAAATACGTTAAGAAGAATTATAGAAAGTGGACTAAAAGAAGTACAAGGAAACCTAAAAGAAACCTTGCCAAATTATATATTAGAAGAATACAAACTAGAAGGAATAAATGAAGCAATAAATTCTATACATTTTCCTAAAGATTTCAATGCATTTGATATAGCAAGAAAAAGACTAGTATTTGAAGAGCTATTATCTACCCAATTAGCATTACTAGAATTAAAAAATAGCTATATGAACGAAGAAAAAGGAATAAGCTTTAAAAAAGAAGCAAAAATGTCAGACGTTATAAATAGATTGCCATTTAGATTAACAAATGCACAATTAAGAGTTCTAGAAGAAATTGATAATAATATGGAACAAGAAAAACCAATGAATAGGTTACTTCAAGGAGATGTTGGTTCAGGTAAAACAATAGTTGCAATGATTGCAGCCTATAAAGCTGTAAAATCACGGCTACCAAGCAGCAATAATGGCTCCAACAGCTATACTTGCAACACAGCATCTAGAAAATTTTAAAAAAACATTAGAAGAATTAGATATAAAATGTGAATTATTAATTTCAGGAATAAGTAAAAAGAAAAAGGAAGAATTATTAGCAAGACTATCCCAAGGTGAAATAGACATTTTAATAGGAACACATGCTATTTTAGAAGAAAATGTAGTATTTAAAAATTTAGGACTAGTTGTTACAGATGAGCAACATAGATTTGGGGTAAAACAAAGAACAAAAATAGTAGAAAAAGGGCAAAACCCAGATGTATTAGTAATGACGGCAACACCAATACCAAGAACATTAGCCTTAATACTATATGGAGATTTAGATATTTCAATAATAGATGAATTACCTCCAAATAGGAAAAAAATAGATACATTTGCAGTAAATAAAAAAATGACTGATAGAGTAAACATGTTTATAAAAAAGCAAATAGAAGAAGGAAGACAAGCATATATAGTATGTCCTTTAGTAGAAGAAAACGAAGAATTGGACTTAAAATCAGTTCAAAATTTATACGAAAAATACAAAACTGAAATATTTCCTAACTATAAAGTAGATTATATACACGGAAAAATGAAACCAAAAGAAAAAGACGAAATAATGAACAAATTCAAAAAAGGTGAAATAGACATATTAATCTCAACTACAGTAATAGAAGTCGGAGTGGATGTTCCAAATGCCAATATCATGGTAATAGAAAATGCAGAAAGATTCGGACTAGCAGCCTTGCATCAATTAAGAGGAAGAGTAGGTAGAGGTGAATATCAATCATATTGTATTTTAAAATACGAAAGTAACAGCGAAACTGCAAGAAAAAGAATGAAAGTAATGTGCGAAACAAATGATGGGTTTATAATATCAGAAAAAGACTTAGAACTAAGAGGTTCAGGTGACTTTTTTGGAACTATGCAACATGGTTTACCAGAGTTTAAAATAGCAAATTTATTTGAAGATATGCCAATTTTAAAACTTGTTCAATCAGCAGCAATAAAAATTATAGAAGATGACAATAAATTAGAAAAAGAAAAAAATAAATTATTAAAGGATTTAATAAAAGATAAATTCCTAAAAAGAATTGAAATATAAATAAAATATTGACTTTTAATGTAAAAAATATTAATATAAAAAATGTAAAAAATAAAAAGGATGTTGATAATAATGTTTCAAGTGATAATAAAGCTTATAGCTGTAATAATGGTATTATTAGGGATAATATTAATATATGATGCTAGAATTGTAACAAAAAAATTCTTTGGTTTTGGTGACCAAAATGAGGCTTCTACAGGAATGAAAATATTAGGATTTATAATTGTTTTGCTAGGTGCTATAATTTTTTACTGTGTAAAGTAAAAAATTTATTTTAAAGCTTGACAAGATTACAATATATGTGGTAATATATATATTGTTAATCAAACAAGCGGATGTGGCGGAACTGGTAGACGCGCTGGTCTTAGGAACCAGTGCCAAAAGCGTGGGGGTTCGAGTCCCTTCATCCGCACCAAACAATAAAGCCTATGTAAGTATTGAAATATTAATATTTTACATAGGTTTATTTTTGAAAGTAATGCTATAGAGCATTTTTTTATACTATCGTAAAATGCCTTTCTATTGCATTTTTAGTGCTTTTAAGATATAATGATATAAGAAAGAAATAAGGGGGTGTTTTTATGGTAAATTCAAATTCATTAAAGTCAGCTTCACCCAAAACTACAAATGAATTAACAGAGAGTCATTCAATAGTAGATTTTGGTAAAAGGGCACAAGATACTGTTCAAAAGGTGGGAACTATTGGGGCAATAGCTTTAGCAATTATAGTAGGATTAGTAATTGTTTTAATAATTAAGAAAAAAAAGAAGGGATAAAATTATGGAAAAGAAAAGTCTATCTGCAGTTGATATTTCAAAAAAATTAATTTGGGAATACATAATGGTTTCTTTTATATTTGGTATAATAAATCATTTCATTATTGGTTCTTTTATTAGAAATATGGAAAATGCTACAGCAGAAATGATCCTGCAAATAATTTTAACGACTATAACAACTTTTTTATATGTTTGGGTAGGCTCAAGAAATGTAGTGCAACGATATTTTATTAGAAAAGAAGATATAAATATAATAATAAGAAATATAGGTATCTTTTTTGTAGTTATGATTGTAATAGGATTTATCATAGATTATAATTCATATCAAAAATTTATGCAAGAACAAGCTCAAATTTATAGAATTTCAGGAGTATATGATTTAGGTGATTTAGACGATATAGTAGATGAAGCAATAGACAAATACCAAAATAATGAAAGTTATGCTGATATTTATACTAATATTTATACTAATTTAAAAGAAAAGCAAGAAGAAAATTTCAAAAAAGAATTTTCACAAAAATATGGATACATTATTTTTGTACCCTTAATCTATGATATAGTTTTATATGGAATGATGATATATTTACAGAGAAAATGGTTAATAAAAGTTGCTGAATAATCTGAAAAAATGATGGTACGATAAAAAAGAAAATGAGAAACATAGAAATAGTGTAAATTGCTATAAAACACCACATAGTTCGTCAAAGTATAAGGTGGTGTTTTTTATTTGCTCAAAATTACTAGTATTGCAATAATAAGGCGACTGCCATAATATTTACTAAACCGTATAAAAGTAAGTATATCATTATTAAAATAGTGAATTTAGCAGTACAGCAAGCACTACATCTATCCTTACACTAAACTGTGTATGTGATAATAATAAAGAAAATAAATATAATAACAATGAACGGTACTTAGAAAACCTTTGAAAGTCTAAGTCATCCAAGAGTTTAAATTTAAAGTCAATTTAAATATTTTAGATTTTTATTTAAATAAAGAACAGGTCAATCAAACATTTACATAACTTCTATCAAATAAAGAGTGACTATTAACAAAATTATGCAAATATCATATAATTATAGAAGATGTAACATTTGTAGCAACTCCGCTACATCAAAGAGATACACTTTATGACATGGCAAATTGCCAAGAGGGAAAATTATGAAGAAAGTTTTATGGCTCAGTCGTCATCAAATGACGAAGGAACAGATCGAAAATCTGGAACGCATTTACGGAGAAGTCGAAATCAAAAACTTCGACAAGTCGGTAAGTGACTGGAAGGATGTCGTGGAAGCAGGAGCTGATTGCGATGTTCTTGCAGTGGTTCTTACGCCGGCTATTCTCGCGGATTTAACAAGTCCGCGAAATAACGGAAAACCAGTAATTAGAGCCAGAGCAAATCGTGTCCCTACGGGAAACACGATTATTAATCCGGCGACAGGAAAAGAAGAAACGGAGTACCGTTTCCAGCATGTCGCATGGGAAAGGGTTATAAAAGTCGACATCGTAGTCGAAAAATTGTAACCCTTGTAAATGTCAAGAGTTTTTGTAGTTTTTTGGCAAAAAAATATGTAGGATTTTGGCAAAAAACTACAAAAACTCTTGACATTTACAACTTATACAAAAAAATGAAATTTAAATTCCTAACTCAATTGACAATCAACAAAAAAAGTGCTAAACTATAAATCTAGTTAGGAGGCTAACAATATGGATTCAGAAAATGACATAGGCAAGCAAATACAAATGTTGTCACGAAAAATAACCAGAAAACTAAATGAAACATTCTTAAGCTACAAAATAACAGGAGTTCAAGCTTTCATATTAAAATACATATATGAAAATTCCAAAAACAAAAAAATATATGCAAAAGACTTAAGACAAGAATTCGACCTAAGAAAACCTACAATCACAGGAATATTACAAATTATGCAACAAAATGACTTAATAGAACGAAAAACGCAAGGCAAAGATGCAAGATTAAAAGAAATAACAATAACTAAAAAAGCATCAGACATAGTTAATAAAATAGATTTAAGTATAAGAGAAGTAGAAAACAAGCTATTAGAAAATATCTCAAAAGAAGAAATCTCTTATTTTTTATCTGTCTTAAAAAAAATGTCTACAAATTTATAGAATTTATAAAGTGCATAAAAAATAATAATTAAATTAGAAAAGTGTCAAAAAACTCCGTCCCCATTGACATACTGACATACTGACACCACTGACATTAGTGACATTATTGGCACTTATTAACACTTATTAACACAAGAAAGGAGAAAAACAAATGTTTAAAAAATTAGCAAAATACATAAAAGAATACAAAAAACAAACAATACTAACACCAATATTTGTGGTTTTAGAGGTTGTAATGGAAGTAATAATACCAATACTTATGGCAAAGATAATAGATGTAGGTATACAAAATGGTGATGTAAAATACATACTAGAAATTGGAGGTTTATTAATAATTGCAGCTATTCTTTCATTAACTTTTGGAATGCTTTCTGGAAGGTTTGCGGCAAAAGCATCAGCAGGATATGCAAAAAACTTAAGAAAAGCAATGTTTCATAAAATACAAGACTATTCTTTTGAAAATATAGATAAATTTTCAACATCAAGTTTAGTAACACGTATGACAACAGATGTAACAAATGTGCAAATGGCTTTTCAAATGATTATTAGAATTTTAGTAAGAGGGCCTATAATGATGATATTTGCATTACTAATGGTAATATCAATAAGTCTAAATTTATCATTAATATTTTTTGTAGCAATACCAGTTTTAGGTGTAATTTTATACTTTATAGCAACAAAAGCTCATCCTAATTTCGAAAGAGTATTTAAAAAATATGACAAATTAAATAGAGTAGTACAAGAAAATGTAAGTAGTATAAGAGTAGTAAAAGCCTATGTAAGAGAAGACCATGAAGAAAAGAAATTTAAAGAAGTAAATGATGAAGTTTATAAAAACTTCAAAAAAGCAGAAAAGATAATAGCATTTAATGGTCCTGTTATGCAATTAACAATATATACATGTATATTATTAATTTCATGGATAGGTTCAAACCTAATAGTAGGTGGTGAAATGCGGAACAGGAGAACTTTCAAGTATTATCACATATGCTTGGCAAATACTATCTAGTTTAATGATGTTATCATTTGTATTTGTAATGATAATAATGGCCCAATCTTCAGCTGAAAGAATTCTAGAAGTAATAGAAGAAGAACCAAAAATAAAAAATAAAGAAAATCCAATAAAAGAAGTAAAGAACGGTTCAATTACTTTTGAAAATGTAAGTTTCAGATATAGTGATGAAGAAGATGAAGAAAACTTTGCATTAGAAAATATTAATTTAGAAATAAAAGAAGGCGAAACAATAGGAATAATAGGAGGAACAGGAAGTTCAAAATCAACCTTAGTTCAATTAATACCAAGACTTTATGATGTAAGTAAAGGAACTGTAAAAGTAGGTGGAATTGATGTAAGAGATTATGACATACAAAGCTTAAGAGAAGAAGTTGCAATGGTATTACAAAAAAATGTCCTATTTTCAGGAACAATTGCAGAAAACTTAAGATGGGGAAAGAAAAATGCAGATCAAGAAGAACTAGAAGAAGCTTGTAAACTAGCCCAAGCAGATAGCTTTATAAAAGAATTTCCAAGTAAATATGAAACCAAGTTAGACCAAGGTGGAACAAATGTATCAGGAGGACAAAAACAAAGAATTTGTATTGCAAGAGCCATATTAAAACATCCAAAAATCTTAATATTAGATGATTCAACAAGTGCAGTAGACACAAAAACAGATAGCCTAATTAGAAAAGCTTTTAAAGAAAAAATACCAAATACAACAAAAATAATTATAGCCCAAAGAGTTTCATCAATAGAAGACGCAGATAAAATAATAGTTTTAAATGAAGGAAAAATAGATGGAATAGGAACTTCCCAAGAACTATTAAAAACAAATAGTATATACAAAGAAGTTTATGAAACACAAATGAAAGGAGGAGATGAAGATGAACAAAAATAAAGGATCAAAACTAAAAACAATAAAAAGATTACTAAAATATGTAACAAAAGGATTTAAACTTCAGCTAGTAGTAGTTCTTATAAGTATTATAATAAGTGCATTAGTTGGAGTATTAGGCGTACAATTTATAAAATACTTAATAGATGACTTCATCACTCCACTTCTAGGAAGTAGCAATCCAGATTTTACAGCTTTATTAAATGTAATAATAATTATGGGAGTAATATACTTAATAGGTATAATATGTACATATTTATATAACAGATTAATGATAAACATTTCACAAGGAGTTTTAAATCAAATACGTGCAGAAATGTTTACACACATGCAAAAACTACCAATTAGATATTTTGACAGTAGGACACATGGTGACATAATGAGTACTTATACAAATGACGTAGATACATTAAGACAAGTATTAAGTCAAAGTATTCCTCAAGTTTTTTCAGCAATAGTATCAATGGTAGCTGTTTTGGCTGCAATGTTTGCAACAAATATTTATTTAACATTAGTTGTAATTGCAATGGTAATATTAATGATATTTGTTTCTAGGTATTTAGGAGGAAACAGTTCAAGATTTTTCGTAAAACAACAAGAAGATTTAGGAAAAGTAAATGGATATATTGAAGAAATGATGGAAGGACAAAAAGTTGTAAAAGTATTTAATTATGAAGATGATGCAAAAAACAAATTTGACGAATTAAACGAAAACTTATGTGACAGTATGACAAAAGCTAATATGTATGCAAATATTTTAATGCCATGTATAATGAATATAGGAAACTTAGGATATGTACTAGTAGCTGTAATAGGTGGAATATTATCAGTAAATGGAATATTAACAATAGGAAGTATAGCAGCATTTTTACAATATGTAAAAGCATTTACAAATCCACTTCGGTCAAGTATCACAACAAATGAACTCAATAGTAATGGCTTTAGCTGGAGCTGGAAGAATATTTGAATTAATAGATGAAGAAGTAGAACAAGATGAAGGATATGTAACTTTAGTAAATGCTAAAATAGAAAATGGAAAAATAGTAGAAGCAAATGAAAGAACAGGAATATGGGCATGGAAGCATCCACATAAAGACGGAAGAATAACATATACTAGACTTCGTGGTCAAGTAGAATTTGAAAATGTTCAATTTGGATATGAAGAAAACAAACGAATTTTACATGACATAACATTAACTGCAAAAGAAGGACAAAAAGTATCATTTGTAGGAGCAACAGGAGCAGGAAAAACTACAATAACAAATCTAATAAACAGATTCTATGATATTCAAGAAGGAAAAATTAGATATGATAGAATAAATATAAGAAAAATAAAAAAAGATGACCTAAGAAGATCATTAGGAATGGTTTTACAAGACACAAGTTTATTTACAGGAACAATAAAAGACAACATAAGATATGGAAAACTAAATGCAACAGATGAAGAAGTAATAGAAGCTGCAAAACTATCAAATGCAGATAAATTTATAAGACATCTTCCTCATGGATACGATACAGTAATAACAGGAAATGGAGAAGGATTATCACAAGGTCAAAGACAATTACTTTCAATTGCAAGAGCAGCACTAAATAATCCACCAGTACTTATACTAGACGAAGCAACTTCAAGTATAGACACAAGAACAGAAAAAATAGTTCAAGACGGAATGGATAAATTAATGAAAGGAAGAACTGTATTTGTAATAGCACATAGACTTTCTACAATAAAAAACTCTGATTTAATAATGGTATTAGATCATGGAAGAATTATAGAAAGAGGAAACCATGAAGAATTAATAAGTAAAAAAGGAACATATTATGGACTTTATACAGGAGCAATTGAAATAGATTAAAAAAATATCCAATAGTATTAAAAATACTTATTGGATATTTTTGCATATAAGAAACAATTAAAACGATAATACTTGTTAAAAAAATTATCACATAGTATAATAATATAGAAAAGTATATCATTAAGAACAAGTAATATAAGAAATTAAGGAAGGAAAAAGATAAATATGCAAGCACCAATCAAAAAAAATCAAGAATATATAGTAGATATAATAGATAATGGCTATGAAGGAGAAGGAATAGCAAAAATAGAAAACTTTACAGTATTTATACCAGGTACAATAAAAGGAGAAAAAGTAAAAATCTTAATTGTAAAAGTGTTAACATCACATGCATTTGGAAAAATATTAGAAATTATCAAAGAATCTAACAAAAGAAACGAAAGTGATTGTAATACATACAAAAGATGTGGAGGTTGCAATTTAAGACATATAAAATACGAAGAAACACTAAAAATGAAACAAAATGCAGTTCAAAGTCTTGTAAATAAAACGTTAAACACAAAAATAAAAGTAAAAGAAACAATAGGAATGGAAAATCCATATTTTTATAGAAATAAAGCACAATATCCACTAGGACTGGATAAGGCCGGAAATCCTACAATAGGAATATTTGCAAACAGAACCCATGAAATTATACCAATAAAAAAATGTTATATACAAAATGAGAAAAGTCAAAAACTTGCAAAATTTGTATTTGAGTTTCTTGTGAACAATAATATAAGTATTTATAACGAAAAAACTAAAAAAGGATTAGTAAGACATATAGTAACAAAAGTTGGAATAAGAACAAACCAAATTATGTGTGTTTTAGTTATAAATGGGAAAAGCATACCAAAAGAAGAAAAATTAGTAAAAGACATACTAAATAATTTTCCAGAAGTAAAAACGATTGTAAAAAATATAAATACTAAAGATACAAATGTAATTATGGGAAATCAAAATATTAATTTATATGGTAATGGATATATTGAAGATATATTAGGAGATTTTACATTTAAAATATCGCCATTGTCATTTTATCAAGTAAATCCAATACAGGCAGAAAAATTATATAATATAGGAGTAGAAGCGGCTAAAATATCAAAAAATGATGTGGTTTTTGACTTGTATTGTGGGATAGGTACAATATCATTATTTATGTCTAAATTTGCTAAAAAAGTATATGGAATAGAGATTGTTGAAGAAGCGGTTAAAGATGCAAGAGAAAATGCTTTGAAAAATAATGTAACCAATGCTCAATTTATAGCAGGTGATGTGGAAGAAATATTGGATGATTTGGTAAATGTAAAAAAAATATTGCCTGATATTATAATGATTGATCCACCAAGAAGGGGCTTAGATAGTAGGAGTATAGATAATATTTTGAAAGTTAGACCAAAAAAATTAGTTTATATTAGTTGTAATCCTGCAACTTTGGTTAGAGATTTGGCTAGGTTGGAGGAAGTTTATGGGGTAGAGGAGATAGAGTGTGTGGATATGTTTCCGTTTACAAGTCATGTGGAGTGCTGCGCGTTGCTAGAGTTAAAGAATTACCAGTAATACTTGAATTTACTAGCTTTCAAGATACAATAATGTTTCATAAAAGAGGTGGATTTGGACTAGAAAAAGTACAAAATAATGAAATTAATGTTAAGGTTGTTTTAGATATGGAGTGTGGAGACATATAAAGTGAATTTTTAGAATTGATATAATAGTTGCTGTGAGAGGGTTACATAGATTATATATCTATGCTCAACACACCATATGATATGGTTGTATGTTGATGAACATATAAATTTATAAAATAAAATTTAAAAGTTAAAGAGAATCCTAAGTAAAGTGCCTTGTAATAGGTGCTTTATTTTTTATACAAAATAATCCAATATATTTAGTGCGAATTTTAGTGATTTTGTTGAGGAAAATGTAAATCTGTGATATAGTAAGAAAAAAACTATTATAGGTATAAAAATTAAATAGGAGATGGATTTATGGAATATTGGGAAGTGTTAGATGGAGAAGGAAAACCAACAGGAGAGATAATGGAAAAATATGATAAAAAAGTTTTTGAAAGAGGTTTTTATCATTTAGGTGCAGATGTATGGATAATAAATAGTGATA
>CALXUW010000085.1 GCA_944391795.1 uncultured Clostridia bacterium | reverse complement strand
TTTCCATTTTTTCTTTTGCTCCATTTCAAAGATATTATATCGTAATTTTTATATATTGGGAACTGTTTCTTATTGATTTTTATATTATTTTAGAACTTTTAAAATTTTTTTCATGTTTTTATCCTGTAATTTTTGTTTTTTATGTTGACATGAAGGTAGAAAGGTGATAAAGTATAAATTAAGTCAGCTTTGGTTGCTGAATTTTTATTAATGGAGAGGATTTTATGCTAACACTAGTCTTAAGTTTCTCAGACCCCAAGAATGCTTCTGTGTTCACCAGAGAAGTAAGCAAATATTTTTTTCATTTCCTTTTTGTAAATTATTAATATATATAATTCTATTTATACATTTACATTAAAATTTTTTAAAACAAAATTTTCTATTTATTTGAAATTAATTTATTCTATTGTTTTTATAAATTTTATTAATTTTTATACGCATCTCAATTTACAAAATTTTACATTGACATTTTTTTAAATTTATGATATAAGATATTTACAATCAGTCAGGTGACTGAATACTAATAAAAGGAGTTGTCTACAGTGAAGCGGATTATCAAGATTCAATTTCCGGACTCATCACTGGCTCAGGAGTTCTGCAAAGAACTTCAAAAAACATCGGGTGAATCTGCCAAACGGATTCAGACGATGTTACAAGACAAATCTGTGGTTCTCGTCGAAACCACAGACAGCGTTGTGTATACACTGTATTTGCAGTCACACATGACGCCGTTACTCGAGAAGTTTGATGGATTCATTATCCCGAACTAATCCCATCAAAAGCCCCCATGTCTGCTTTCGCATGACATGGAGGCTTTCATTTTTATAACTAAATCTTAAACTAAAATTAATTATTCTTATCTCTATAAACTTTCACAATATCCTTAAAAGACATTTTTGTTCCATAATTTAAAATCACATTAGAATATATTTTAATTGCAACTTTTGCAATTATAAGTATAGTAATAACCAAAATTGCAATTGATATAATTACTTCTCCAGTACTTGCAATGCCCATCATAATTCTAAATGGCATACAAAATGGTGACGAAATTGGAAACATTGAAGCAAATAAATTCAAGTCACTTGTTGGATTCATCATTGTAAAATATGATAAGTAAAATCCTATAACTGCTAAAATTGCAACTGGAGTATTAGCTGATTGTATATCTTCGGGTTTGCCTACTGTTGAACCTGTTAATGCATATAATAGAGCATATGCAAAATATCCTAATATAAAGTATATTATTGTAACTATCGCTAAATATGGTGTCATTTTTGACATATCTAAAACCGATTCTAATAAACCTGGTTCTAAAAATAATTTTGCAGATACTAATGCAGTTGTAACAAATAAAGCAACTTGCAATAATCCTACTATTCCTATTCCTATCGTTTTTCCAAGTACTATAGTTTTAGGGGTTGTTGATGTAACTAAAGTTTCCATTATTTTAGAAGTTTTTTCTGTGGTAATTGAGCTAGATACTTGATATGCACAGAAATATATTGCATAAAATAATACTAATGAAAGTAACATAATTACCATAACATTTCCACTTACTTTTTGTTCTTGTGTTTGCTCTACACTATATTCAAAATTTGGTGTCAATGTTTGTAATTGTTCCTCAGTTAATCCTAATTTTGATATTTGTAAATTAGTATATATAGAATTTATACTATTTAATAAATCTTCTGGCATACTTGTTATCATTGTCATATCTTCTACTATGTATCTTAATTTGTATTTTTCTTGATTTTCTATTTTTTCTATTAGAATTGCTTCATCAATTTCTTTATTTTCTATTTTTTGTTTTATATTATCAAAATTTAGATTTTCATTGGTAGTTTCTATGCTATATCCTAAATTCATTTCATTTAAGCTATTTAGTGTCCCTTGGAATAAATTTAGATTATCTACTATTAGTAGTTTTTTATTTGAAGTACTATCATCTCCATTATTAAATAGGTTCATTATATTTGGTATATTAAACCCTATAATAATTAGTAGTAATATAATTATCGTTGAAATTATAAACGATTTTCTTTTTACCATGTCTTTTATTGTAAAGCCTATTACTGTTTTTAAATCCTTCATTTTATTCACCCACCTTTTCTATAAAAATATCATTTAATGTTGGTTTTTTAATTTCAAATTTATTTACTAAAACATCATTTTTTACTAAATTTTCTAACAATTGGTGAGCTTCTTCTTCTGAATTAATTTTTATTGAATATTCGTTATTTTTCGAAAATTCTATATTCATATTATATTTATTTATAAAATTATCTATATTTTTATTTACTGATAATTCTAATCTGTTTGATTTATAACTAGCTTTTATTTCTTTTAAATTACCTTTTAGGGCTGTTTTTCCTTTATTTAATATTAAAATATCTTTGCAGAACTCTTCTATTGATGCCATTTGATGACTTGACATTATTATATATTTTCCTTTTGATACTAAATCTATTATTACGTTTTTAAGTATTTCAGAGTTTACTGGGTCTAGTCCACTAAAAGGTTCATCTAAAACGATTAGTTCTGGATCATGAATTATAGATGTCATAAATTGTATTTTTTGTTGATTTCCTTTTGATAATTTTTCTGCTACCATATCTATATATTCTTCTACTTTTAGGACTTTTGCCCATTTCTTTATTGCTTCATCAGCATTTATCTTATCCATTCCTTTTAATTTGGCAAAATACATAAGTTGATCATAGATTTTAGTTTTTGGGTATACTCCTCTTTCTTCTGGTAAATATCCAAAATTTACGTGTTTTCTTTCTACTTTTTTACCATTCCATGTTATTTCTCCAGAATCTTTTTTTATAATTCCAAGTAACATTCTAATTGTAGTAGTTTTTCCAGCTCCATTTGTTCCTAGTAAACCAAACACGCCTGGTTTATCTACTTCAAATGAAATATTGTCTACTGCTAATTTTCCTACAAACGTTTTTGAAACATTTTGTATTTTTAATCCCATGTTTTATCCTCCTTTTATTTTTCTAGTTTTGCTTAATTTAAATTATTTTAAATTAGGTCTTTCTTAATTTTTCAGATACGATTATACTATTTTTTATTTTCTAATACAATATCTTTATCTAAATTTTTTGTATTTTAAGAACTTTGTTAATTATTGGTAATTATTGTTTTGTTATAAAATTAATACACAAAAAATATGTTATTTCTATCTCATAAATATTTCTAGTGTAATCTTTGCATTTTATATATTTTAGAGTACATATATTATCAATTCATGTTGACATAATTAAATAATATTGGTATAATTTAGTTATACAAAAAAAAAGGAGGCATCCTTTATGAAGTATCAGTCAACATGGCGGATTGTCTTAAAAAACGAGTCATCCATCGACGAATTAAAAGACTTCGTGCGTAGTTTCTTAAGCAACTACGCTGATATCTTGGAGGAGGATGACAAAGTTTTTTTAGGCATTAAGGAGAGAATTTCTCTTCCAAATTCGATTTTCACTGTAACATGTACAGAAAAGAAAATCGAAAATTTGGGAGGTGGAGAATTAATATTCTTCAAATAGCCGCCAGTAACAAAAAGAGACTCTATTTTTTTATTAGAACAGAGTCTCTTTTTGTTGTTTCATTTTCTACAGCATATAATATGAATCGGTTACGTTAAATTAAAACTTTATACTACCACCATATCAATATCCAAGCTTTCTCCATTGATATTATTAGTAATATAATCTTCACGTTCTTCATGATACACTATTTTTGTTGCCAAAGTATCATGTTTTATTTGATTTTCATTTTCTTTAATAATTTTTTCTATTGTTTCATTACCCGCAACATATAATATAATATGGTCTAGTACTTCAAAACCTTTTTCTTTTCTCATGTTTTGAACTTTTGATAATATTTCTCGTAAAAATCCTTCTTCTTTTAACTCTTTTGTTATATTTGTATCTAATACAACTCCAATTTCGCCTTCGCCACTAAATGCAAATCCTTCTTTTCCTTGCATTGTAACTAATAGGTTTTCTACATTTAATTCTATTTTTATACCATCTACTTCTATTTCCTGAACCTCTCCGTTTTTTACTTTGTTTGCTAAATCCATTTGATTTTTCTTTGCAATTTCTTCTTTTATTTTAGGTATTAATTTTCCATATTGTTTTCCTAGTACTGGTAAATTAGGTTTTATTTCAAAATCTACATATTTTGACATATCTGCACCTAATTCTATTTGTTTTACATTTAGTTCTTCTTTTATTATTTCTTCATAATATTTTGGAAGAGTATTTATTGAAATTAGCATTTTAGCTAATGGCTGTCTATTTTTGATATTGCTTAAGTTTCTACTGCTACGTCCTAATTTTACAATTTTATATGCTAAGTCCATTTCTTTTTCTAATTTTAAATCAATTGCATTTTCATCTACGTTTGGCCATAAGCATAAGTGTACGCTTTCTTTAGCTTCTTTATCTAGATTTACTACTAAATTTTGATATATCTCATCTGTTATAAATGGTACAAATGGTGCTGCTACTTTTGATAATGTAACCAATACATTATATAGTGTTACATATGCTCCTATTTTTTCGTCATTTAATTCTTGACTCCAAAATCTTTCTCTATTTCTTCTTACATACCAATTTGAAAGTTCATCTGTAAAATCTTCTATTTTCAAAGCTGCACTTGTTATATCATATTTATCTAATTTTTCATCTACTTCTTTTACTAAAGTATTTAATTTAGATATAATCCATTTATCCATTATATTAGTTATTTTAAAATCTTTATATTTTAATGGATTAAACTTATCAATTTCAGCATATAAAACATAGAATGAATATACATTCCAAAGTGTGCTTAAAAATCCTCTTTGGGTTTCTTGTACATTTTTTATACCTAGTCTTGTTGGAAGCCAAGGGCTACTACATGTATAGAAATGCCAACGTGTGCTATCTGCTCCAACTTGATCTAATAATACCATTGGGTCTACACCGTTTCCTTTTGATTTAGACATTTTTTGTCCTTTTTCATCTAATACATGCCCTAAAACTATACAATTTTCAAATGGTGTTCTTCCAAATAGAGCTGTTCCTAAAGCTGTTAATGTATAGAACCATCCTCTTGTTTGGTCAACTGCTTCTGAAATAAATCCTGCTGGAAAATTGTTTTTAAACATTTCTTCATTTTCAAAAGGATAGTGCCATTGTGCAAAAGGCATTGAACCTGAGTCAAACCAACAATCTATAACTTCTTTTGCTCTATGCATTTTTTTGCCACATTTTGGGCATTTTAAAATTACATCATCTATATATGGTTTATGAAGTTCTATGTCATCTGGTACATTTATTCCTTTTTCTTTTAATTCTTTTATAGATCCTATACATTCTTGATGTCCACAGTTTTCATCTTCACATGTCCAAATTGGAAGTGGTGTTCCCCAATATCTGTCTCTTGAAATTCCCCAATCAATTACATTTTCTAGGAATTTACCAAATCTTCCTGTTCTTATTGTATCTGGATACCAATTTACTTTATTGTTGTTTTCAACTAGTTCATTTCTTAGTTTGCTCATTGCAACAAACCAACTTTCTTTTGGGTAATATAAAAGTGGTGTGTCACATCTCCAACAATGTGGATATGAGTGTAAATGCTTTTCTTTGCTAAATAATTTATTTTCTTTAGCTAGCCATTTACAAATATCTTCATTACAATCTCTTACAAATCTTCCAGCCCAAGGTTCAACTTCATTTACGAATTTTCCTGATTTGTCTACTAAATTTATAAATGTAATTCCATTTTGTTTTGCAACTAGACTATCATCTTCACCATATGCAGGTGCTATATGAACTATACCTGTACCATCTGTTAGTGTTACATAGTCTCCATGTATTACTTCAAATGCTTTTCCTTCTATTTTGCCAAATGGCATCAATCTTTCATACTTTGTTCCAAGTAATTCTTCTCCTTTGAAAGTTTTAATTATTTCATATGGTGTTTCTCTTAAAACTGTATCTAGTAAATCTTTGGCTAAAATATAGTTTTCATATTTCGGTTCATCATCTGTTCCTATATTTGCTTTTACTTTAGCATATTCATATGATTTATTTACACAAAGAGCTAAGTTAGATGGAAGTGTCCATGGTGTTGTTGTCCAAGCTAATATATATAAATTATCTTCATTTTGAACTTTAAATTTAGCGATACATGTTAAATCTTTAACATCTTTATATCCGCTGTGCTACTTCGTGTGATGATAGGGCTGTTCCACATCTTGGACAATATGGCATTACTTTGTGACCTTCATACAAAAGTCCTTTTTCCCATAATTGTTTTAAAGCCCACCAAACAGATTCTATATAGTCATTATGATATGTTACATATGGATTTTCCATATCTACCCAAAAACCTACTTTTTGAGTCATTTCTTCCCACATATGAACATAGTTAAATACGCTTTCCTTACATTCTTTTACGAATTTTTCTACTCCATATTCTTCTATTTGTTCTTTGCCTGAAATTCCTAATTTCTTTTCAATTTCTAGTTCTACTGGTAAACCATGTGTATCCCAACCTGCTTTACGAATAACTTTATAGCCTTTCATTACTTTGTATCTTGGAATAATATCTTTCATAACTCTTGTTTCAATATGTCCTATATGTGGCTTTCCATTTGCTGTTGGAGGGCCATCATAAAATGTAAAATATCTTTTGCCTTCATTCATCGCAAAGTTCTTTTTTATTATGTCTTTTTCTCTCCAGTTTTTTGCTACTTCTCTTTCCATTCCGACAAAGCCATTTTTAAGCTCTACTTTTTTGTACATAAAATATCCTCCTTTTTTATTTTAATATTAATAGGTGTTTTTTTGTTTTACATTAAGATAAATTTTTATAAACAAAAAAGTCCTTTCTTCCTTATTTAGGACGAAAAGACTTAAAATAAATTTCCGCGGTACCACCTATTTTAGTAATTAAATTAATTACTCTCTTTAAATTCTTTTAACGCAAGAAGATTACGGCTAATTTTACTTTTTAAAAAATTTCAGATTAGCAACTAATAAGATGATAATAAATAGGTTTTACTTACCAAATTTTCAGCTACCTTTGGCTCTCTTTTAAGATATTTTCTATTTATGTTGTTCTTATTTAACGTTTTTGTTTATTTAAATTTAGTATATTATACCATATTTAATCAATTTTGCAATAGTTTTTTATAACTTTATGAATAACTTGTGATTTTTATTTGATTTTATCTATGGTTTCTTTTGCAATCATTAATTCTTCATTAGTTGGAATTACATAAATTTTAACTTTAGATTCTTTTTTAGAAATTTCTTTTTCTTCTCCTCTCATGTTGTTTAAATCTTCGTCGATTTCAATTCCCATAAATTTTAACAAATTACATACGCCTTTTCTTATATTTATTTGATTTTCACCAATTCCACCAGTAAAAATCAAATAATCAAGCCCATCCATAGCTACAGCGTATTTGGCTATATAACTTGCAATTTCATAATTAAAAGTATCTATTGCTATCTTAGCATTTTCATCCCCATTATTTGAAGCTTCTTCTATAACTCTAAAGTCTGGAGCCAAACCAGATATTCCTGCAACACCTGATTTTTTATTTAAAATATCTTCCATTTTTTCAGGTGTTAAACCTTCTTTTTTCATTATATATAAAACTACAGAAGGATCTAAATCCCCACTTCTTGTAACCATAGGAATTCCTCCGAAGTGGTGTTAATCCCATACTTGTATCTAATGATTTACCATCTTTGATTGCACATATACTAGAACCTTGACCTAAGTGACATGTAACTATTTTTAAATCTTCTATTCTTTTATTTAAAATTTCGGCCAACCTATAAGACACGTACATATGTGAAGTTCCATGTGCTCCATATTTTCTTACTCCATATTTTTTATAATACTCATATGGAATTGGGTAAATATATTTATCTTTTGGCATACTTTGATGGAAAGTAGTATCAAAAACAGCAACCATTGGCTTTCCTTTAATTACAGCTTGGCAAGCCCTCATTCCTAAAGCTGCTGCTGGATTATGCAAAGGTGCAAACTCTCCACATTTTTCAATATCCTCAATTACTTTATCATCAATTAACACTGACTCTTTAAAAATCTCTCCTCCATGAACGACCCTATGACCAATCGCATCAATTTCATTCAAACTATCTATTACCTTATAATCTGGATTTGTAAATTGTTCCAAAGTAAACTCAATAGCCTCTTTATGATTATATGCAGCCTTCTTAATTTCTACCTTCTTACCCAAAGCCTTATGAGTAATAAAAGCTTCTTCCTCACCAATTCTTTCATACTTACCAGAAGCTATAACCTCCCTATTTTCCATATTTATCAATTGATATTTTAGTGATGAACTACCACAATTTAATACTAAAACTTTCATTCTTTTCCTCCTTCTATGTCCAATTTGGGACGTTTCCCAATTGGACATTTTGTCCAATCTGGGACACATCTTTATTAATTAGACTGTTATTTTTTTGTGATTAATAATTGTTTTAAACATATACATATAATTTATATATCATAATTATAAATTAATATATATATATATATAATTTGTTGTATTTAATTTATACTTTGATAATTTATTCTATTGTTTTGCTAATGATTTTATCTTTTGAGTTTTTCTTTTATTTTGATATTTTTATTTTGATATTTTTATTTTAATATTATTGTTTTAGCTAGCAATTTTTTCTTTTTTATATTTCTTATTTTTACTTTTTCATTAAAACCTATAAAGTAACATATTAATTTCTAATTCTATAACAATACTTTTATGTTTATTTAAAATAGACATCTAAGTTCTTTAAATAGATGTGTCCCCAGTTGGACATTTTGTCCAATTTGGAAACGTCCCAGATTGGACATTTTGTCCGATTGGGAAACGTCCCGGATTGGACAGTTTCTCTTGCTATCATTAGTTCTTCGTTTGTTGGGATTACGTAGACTTGGACTTTTGAGTCATCTGTTGAGATTTTGACTTCTTCTCCTCTTGCTTGGTTTTTTTCTTCATCTATTTTTATTCCTAAGATTTTTAGCTTTTGGGATATTGCATTTCTTGATATTGGGCTTTTTTCTCCTACTCCGGCTGTAAATGTTAGTACGTCTATTCCTCCCATTGCGACAGCACATTTGGCTATATAGCTTGCAACTGAGTTGTGGAATATGTCTAGTGCTAGTTTGGCATGTTTTCCTCCGGCTTTTGCTTCTGCTTCTATGTCTCTAAAATCTATTGATACTCCTGATATTCCATATACTCCTGATTCTTTGTTTAGCATTTGATTCATTTCGTCTGGGGTTAGTTTTTGTTTTTGCATTATGTATGTAAGTACTGATGGGTCTAAGTCTCCGCTTCTACTTCCCATTACTATTCCTCCGAAGTGGTGTTAATCCCATGCTTGTTTCTACTGATTTTCCATTTTGAATAGCACATATACTTGCTCCTTGACCTAAATGGCAATTTACAATTTTTAGCTTTTCTATATCTACTCCCATTATTTGAGCTACTCTATAAGCTACGTATTTATGTGATGTACCATGTGCTCCATATTTTCTTATTCCATATTTTTTATAATATTCGTATCCTATAGGATAGATATACCTTTCTTTTGGTATTGTTTGATGAAATGCTGTGTCAAATACTGCTACCATTTTTATATTTGGGACGATTTTTCTGCAAGCTTCGATTCCGGCAATTGCTGCAGGGTTATGAAGAGGGGCTAAATCTATACATTCTTTTATTCCTTCAATTACTTCATCTGTAATTATGGTTGATTGTTTAAATTTTTCTCCTCCATGGACAATTCTATGACCTATTGCCCCTAATTCATCTAGGCTTTTAATTACTCCATAATGGTCATTTGTTAGTCTTTTTAATACGAATTCTATTGCCTTTTCGTGATTTTTTGCTTGATGTTCAAATTTATGTTTTTCACCATTTACTTTATGCGTTAAAAAAGAATTGGGTTGGCCTATTCTTTCAAAATACCCTTTTGCCAATACTTTTTCTTTTTCCATATCAATTACTTGATATTTTAATGAAGAACTTCCAGAGTTTAAAACTAATACTTTCATAGTTTTCCTCCTTAATAATTTTATTGTAAATTTAAAAATAGTCTTATTTTCAAATTACGTTTTTAGATTACATTTTTAGATTACATTTTTTATTTCATATTTTCATATTGTATTTTATACTTTATATTTTTAGATTATCTTTTTTGTATTTACGTTTTTTGTTTTTTATCTTAAATTTATCCTTGTGCTTGAACAGCAGTAATTGCAATTACTCCTGCCACATCTTTGCTTGAGCATCCTCTTGATAAATCATTTACAGGTTTTGCAATTCCTTGGCAAAGTGGTCCATATGCTTCTGCTTTTGCTAGCCTTTGTACTAGTTTATATCCTATATTTCCACAATCTAAGTTTGGAAAAATTAGTGTGTTTGCCATACCTTTTAAAGGACTTCCGGGAGCTTTAAACTCTGCAACTTCTGGTACTATTGCAGCATCTAATTGTAATTCACCGGTCTACTATTAAATCACTTCTTTTTTCTTTTACTAATTTAGTTGCTTGAATTATTTTATTTGTTAACTCTGATTTTGCACTTCCATATGTAGAATATGATAACATTGCAATTTTAGGTTCTTTTTTTACTAATTGTTCGAAACTGTGGCTAGATGATATTGCAATTTCTGATAATGCTTCTGGATCTGGATTTTCATTTAATCCACTGTCTGCGAATATAAATGTTCCGTTTTCTCCATATTTACAATCTGGAACTACCATAACAAAAAAAGCTGAAACTAATTTAGTAGCTGGTGCAGTTTTTAGTATTTGAAGTGCTGGCCTTAAAGTATCTGATGTTGAGTGTATTGCTCCTGATACTAAACCATCTGCATTGCTTTTTTCGTCTTTAACCATAAGCATTCCGTAATATACTGGATCTTTTACTAATTTACTTGCTTCTTCTTTTGTCATTCCTTTATGTTTTCTTAATTCATATAATAAATCCACATATTCTTCGTATTTTTCAGAATTTTCTGGATCTACTATTTTAGCGCCATCAATTTTTAAATTATTTTCTTTAGCTTTTTCTTCTATTTTTTCTTTATTTCCTATTAAAACAATATTTGCATAGTTTTCTTTTAGTACTTGCTCTGTTGCTTCTAAAATTCTTATATCTAAAGCTTCAGGTAATACTATTGTTTTAATATCTTTTCTTGCCCTTATCTTTATTTCTTCTATAAAAGACATACTTATTCCTCCCTTATCTTTTTTTAGCAATTACATTATATAGATAAAAATAAAAAAGTACAAGTAATTTTTGTACTTTTTAGTCATTATTTATAATTTTATGCAATTAGATTTTTTATATCTTCATCTTGTTTTAACCTTTGAGATATAAAATGATAAGCCTGTTTATTTTGCTTTACTGCAATAGTTGCAAGCTCTTTATCATCTCTTAATTCTTTACTTGCATATTTTATAATAATACCTTTATTTTGAACGGCAGTTTTTACAACTTCCTTATCATCTCTTAATTCTTCGGAAGCAAAATATAGAGCTTGTCCATAATTTTTACAACTTTCAAGTATTATCTCCCTATTTGCTTTTAACTTTTCTGAAGCATAACAAATTGTCCAAGGTGCTCCGTTTTACTCCTAATAAAATTATGTCTTTATCATTTTTTAGTTTATCTCCCGCAAATTCTAATGCCTCTGCATCTTGCTCTAAAGCTGTTTTTACAACTTCTTTATCATTTTTTAAATCATTTGATGCATACTCTAAAAATTTACCATTTTCTTTTACAGCTTTTAATACAAATTCTTTATTATCACTATTGTTTATTAAATCTTCTAATTGCATATAATCTATCATCCCTTTCATCGAAAGTTCTAATCTAAAACTAAATAAATAATCTTCTTAAATTTTTAAATTTTATTTATTGATTTGACATCCTCTTTAGAAGTCTTATTTACTTAATTTAGCAATTAAAGCTTTTATTTTTATTCCTTGTTCTTTAAACATTTTTTCATGCTCAGTTTCTATGTTTTTTTCAAATATTGGTTCATTTGCTAAATCATATGTTTTTTTAATTATTTCAAATCCTGTTTCTTCAAAATAATTAATACTTGAATTAAATAAATCATCATCATCTGTTTTAAAGTATATTTCTCCATTTGGTACTAAAAATTCTTTGTACTTTTCTAATTGCCTTGTGTGGGTAAGCCTTTTTTTGCGGTGTTTTCCTTTTGGCCATGGATTACAAAAATTTATGTATATTCTTTGAATCTCATCTCTTTTTTCTAAAATTAGTAAAATTCCTTCTATATCAAATCTTGTAAGTAATATGTTTTTAGGTTCTAAATTATTTTCTTTATATTTTTCTTCTACATTTCTTTTAGCAAGTCCAAGCATTGCATCTATTAAATCAATTGCAATATAGTTAATATTAGGGTTTTCTACCGCTAAATTTGATATAAAGTTTCCTTTTCCACACCCTAATTCTAAATGAATTGGATTATTATTATTAAATTTTTCTTTCCATTTTCCTTTAAGTTCTTGGGGATTATCTACATAAAATTCACTTGCTTCTAACTCTGGTCTTGCCCATTTTTTATATCTAATTCTCATTTTATTTTACATATATAAAAATATATATTTTCCTCCTTTTTTTCTACATTTTTTATCTAATATCATGGTTTATAAATAAATCATTCATTTGAACTCCAAGTACTTTACATATTTTAACAAGTGTTTCCATTCTTGGTGTTGCTATTCCCATTTCTACTCTTGTTAAATATCTATAACTTACATCTAATTTTTCTGCTAATTGTTCTATTGTGTATTTTTTAAGTATTCTAATTTTAGATATGTTTTTTCCAAGAACAGTATAATCAAAATCATAATTTTTGTTTTGATCTTCTTCTTCATTTTCTTTTACTTTTACATTTACTATATCTTTTCTTCCTAATACTTCTAATACATCTTTAATATGTTCTTCTAATATTTCTTTTTCTTTTTCTAAACTACTTATATTTTTTAATATCTCATTTTTGTCTATGCTTTTTAACTTAATTTCTTTTTTTATATATTTTTTAATAGTTAAGTTATATTCATTTGATCTTATTTCCTCCTTAGTTGCAATATGTGAAAATCCATTTTCTTCTTTTTTATTTTTATATGTAGTTACTATTTTTTTAATACTCATATCTGGTATTTTATATGTTTTTCTAAGATTTAAATATTCTTGGCTAGCATCTATAAATAAAATATTTTCTTGAGACTTTTCTTTGGATAATACCATAATAATTACTGATAATCTATTATCAAAAAATAGATTTTCCGGTAGTCCTATTATTGCTTTTATATATCCATTTTCTACTAATTCTTTTCTTACTTCTCTCTCAGAATTTCTAAATAATACACCATGTGGTAATATAATTGCCATTTTGCCGTTATAATTTAAACTATCTAACATTTTTAATAATATTGCATAATCTCCATATGATGTTGATTTTAAATTATATTTATATAATAAATATTCACCTTCATCATCTAAATTTTTTATATAGTCTTTATCTGAAAATGGTGGATTTGATAAAACTATATCATATTTCATATCAGAAATTATTTTGTTATTTATATATTCATTAAGTTTTATATTACTACTATCTATATCATTTAATAATAAATTGGTTTTACAAATATTATAATAACTTATATTTCTTTCTTCTCCATATACTTTTTTATTTTCGTTATATGCACTTATTAAAAAATTTCCACTTCCGCAACATGGATCATAAATAGTTTCGTTATTTTTTGATAGTACTAATTTTGCTACTAAATTTGTTATTGAGTTTGGAGTATAAAATTCTCTATTATCAATTACAAATTCTCCTAATGATATCACTTTTTCTAAAATTTCTTGATATGCATTTGCAACCATTATTTTCTCAATAGTTTCATCATTAAATAGATTATTTAACTTAAGTATTACAAAAGATAATACACTATTTTCTCCTATGCCTCTATGTATTATTAAATTTCTAAAATTTAGATTTGTAAATATTTTGTTGTCATTTATAATTTTTCTTATTTCTTCTAACTGTCTATCTACAAGTTCTGCTATATAGTAATTGTTTCTTTCTTCATATAGTTGTGAAAATAAATTATTTTGTTCTTTAACATAATATATATATATTAGAGCAGATATATATTCTATATAATTTGTTTTTAAGTTCGTTTTACTTTTAAACTCTTGACATATTTGCCATAATTCATCATATACATTTTTTATTGCCAAATTGCTATTTTACCTCCTTTTCTATTATTTCTTTTATTATATCATTATATAAGAGTTCTTTATTTTCTAATATTTTTATAATGGTTTTCTTTTCTTTTTCCCAAAGTTTAATTAAATCTTCTATGTTGTTTTGCTTTTTTATATCTATTAATGGAATATCTAAATTTCTTAAAGAATCTACTGAAATTTTTTGAATTGTTGATCCTGTTATATTAGTTAATATTTGATTTTTTCCTTCTTCACTTTCTAGGTACCATTTTAAATATGTTGGATTTATTAGATTTTTATCTATCCTTATTAAACACCACTGGGAAGGTATTAACATTCCTTGAATTTTATCATCTACTAGAATTACTTTATTTGGGTATATTAACCTAAAAATCAAATCACCTTTTTTTATTTTTTTTGTTTCAAAATCTTTGTCAGCTCTTACTACTTCTATAATTCCAGTATTTTCTTCGTAATCTTTTAAATTAAAAAATTCATATTGATTTTTTCCATCTTTATTAAATTCTCTATTTTTTAATATTCCAATTGATATTTGGGAAATTTCTTTTAATAGCATTTTTTTCAACCTACTTTTTTATTTTTTTAATATTTGGGGCTAGAATAAATCTAGCCTAAATATTAAATTTTTTTTAAATAAATTTCTGGGCAACAGTATTTACAGCCATTACAATTAAAATAGTATTTTTTTGCTTCACATACTGCTACTTCGGAATTATAAAAAATTCCAAGTTCTACTGAGTTTGAACGTTTTGGTTTTCTTGAACAGGTTTCTTTATGTATTTTGTGCTCTCCTGTTTTTATTTGTGAATTTTTGTTTAATAAGTAAAGCATTTGTCTTTTCTCCTTTCTTTTTATAATAACAGAAAAAAAGTATACTTTACTTATTTTTAGGTATGTGATATAATGTTATTGGATATATTTTTTATATAAAGTATACTAGTCCTAAATTTTTCGCAGAAATTTGGGACTTTTCTTTTTCTGTTGAATGGTGCATTCAACCATTTCACAATTATAGTATCACAATATCTTTTAATATGCAAGTTATTTTATAATTTTTATTTGAAAATTATTTATTTATTTTTCTTATTAAGTTATAATATAAATATGGAACTTAAATATTTATTAAAAGAAAAAAATAATTATATTACAATAAATAATGTATTAAAAGAAGAATTTAATCTATCTACAAGACTTCAAAATAAATTAATTAAAAATAATTGTATATTTTTAAATGATAATATTTGTGATACAAGATCTAAAATAAATTTACGGAGATAAAATTAAAGTCGATTTAAATTTAGAAGAAGATAACTCAAATATTGTTCCTAAATATATTAATTTAGATATAATTTATGAAGATGAATGGCTTTTGGTTATAAATAAACCATCTAATCTTGCTGTTCACCCTTCTATGTTACATTATGATAATTCTTTATCAAATGGTGTTAAATATTATTTTGATTCTATTGGTTTAAAGAAAAAAATACGACCAGTAAACAGATTAGATAAAAATACTTCTGGCCTTGTTATATTTGCTAAATGTGAATATATTCAAGAATGTCTTAGTAAACAAATGGAAAGTAATGTTTTTAAAAAAGAATATTTGTGTTTGGCCCAAGGTAATTTTGGAGATAAAAAAAGTGGTATTATTGATTTACCAATTGCTAGAAAAGATAATAGCATTATTGAAAGATGTATTAATAAATCTGGAAAACCTTCTGTTACTTATTATGAAGTTTTAAAAGAATTTGATAATTTTAGTTTAGTTAAGTGTATATTAAAGACTGGAAGAACACATCAAATTCGTGTACATATGAAGGCAATTGGGCATCCTTTGCTTCGGTGATAGTATATATAATAATAGTAGTGCACATTCTAATTTAATATCAAGACAAGCTTTGCATAGTTTTAAATTAGAGTTTGTACATCCTGTAAGTAAAATTAATTTAAAATTGTATGCTAAATTGCCTAAAGATTTTTTAATTTGGTAATTTGGTTTTTATATATTTCGAATAATCTTTTTTATAAAATTACGAAAAAGCTCCGATTCAAAAAGATTCGGAGCTTTCATTAATCCCAGAAAAATTCTGGGAATTAAAAAAATAAATTTATGTAAAAAGGGTTAAACCCTTATGTTATAAATAATAACATGCTTTACATAAAAAGTCAATAGATTTTAAAAATATTTCTATTTTAAAGTAATTTTTTTTGTTTAATCTATATTAATCTAATGCATCTATTATTTCATTTTTATCTCTTAAACCTACAAATGTTTTTAAAATTTGCCCATCTTTTATAATCATTATTGTAGGTATACTCATAACACTGTATTTCATGGCTAAATCTTGATTTTCATCTACATTTATTTTTCCTACTTTTACAATATCTGCTTTTTCTTTAGCTATTTCATCTATTATTGGTGACATCATTTTGCATGGCCCACACCAGTTGGCATAAAAATCAATTAATACCTTACCTTTATAATTTAAAACCTCTTCATTAAAATTTTCTGATGTTATTTTTAAAACACTCATATTTTTGCCTCCTTTTATATAAATTATTAATATTTTATCATATTTTTTATTTTATCTCTTGTATAAAATTATATTCGTTTTTTATGAAAATTATGTTTGTTAATAGGTTGTTTATGCTGTTTATATAAATTATTGATTATTTTCTCTTATGTATTTTATTGCACTAAGTCCTGCAACAGTTCCTTCATATACAGCTTTTGATATTTGCAAAAGTCCTCCTGTACAATCTCCACATGCAAATACCCCTTTTAGATTTGTTTGCATATTTTCATTTACTATTATTTGGTCTTTTTTTGTAAAAATTCCTAGTTTTTTTGCAAAATCAGCTCCTCCTGCTACACCTTGAGCAATAAATATGCCATCTATTTTTAAGTTTGTTCCATCTTTAAATTCTACTTTTTCTAATCTTTCTTTTCCTTGTATTTCTTGTATTTCTTTTGTATCTACTTCTACATTTTGCGACCTTACTTGTAAGCTTGAATTTTCCTTTTTTCCGTTTGTTAGTATTGTTATTTTATTTGCTAAATTTATTAATTCGTTTACTTCTGATATTGCATAATTTCCGTTTCCTAAAACTGCTACATTTTTGTTTCTGTAAAAAAATGCATCACATACTGCACAGTAGCTTACTCCTTTTCCTTCAAACTCTTCTATTCCTTTTATTTTAGGTTTGTTTTTTTTGTTTCCTGTTGCAAGTATTATTGTTTTTGATTGATATTCTTGCTTGTTAGTTATTACTTTATATTCGTTATTTGTGTTTTCTATTTTTGTTACTTCTTCATCTTTTACTTCAACTTTTAGGTTTTTGGCTTGGTTTATTCCTTCTAGGTATAGGTCCTTTCCTGAAATTCCTTGTTTGAAGCCATAGTAGTTTTGTATTTTTTCGGCTTTTTCAAGGCTTGATAGGTCGTGATATATGACTAAAGTTTTTAAGTTTGCCCTTTTTGTGTATAGACTTGCAGATATTCCGAGCAGGGCCTGCTCCTATTATTATGACATCATACATGGTTTATTCTCCTATTTTTTTAGTGTTATTTGAAGTATATTATTTTTGCTTTGGTTTGTCAAGATTGTTATTTTTGAGTTTTAACTTTTTTGATTTTTTTATTTTCTTTAATTTTAGTATTTCTCTTAAGGTATTTATGTGGTTTTTGGATTTTAATTGGTTGTTTTTTTATTTAAATTATCTTTTTCTAAATTTAATAGATATTCTTTTGTATCTAAGCCAAGGGCATATCCTACTAATTTTTTGTTGCTCCCTATTACCCTGTGACATGGAATTAGTATTGGAATTGGATTTTTGTGGTTTGCCATGCCCACTGCTCTTGAAGCTTTGGGATTTTGTATTTTAGTTGCTATTTGTTTGTATGTTGTAACTTCTCCATATGGGATTTCTAGTAATTCTTTCCATACGTTTTGCATAAATGGGGTTCCTTTGGGGTTTAGTGGTAGGTTGAATATTTTTCTTGTTCCTGAAAAATACTCATTTAGTTGGATTGTTGCTTCTTTTAGTAATTTGGTGGGAGTTTCTTTGGTTGTAGTTGTGGTTGCTTTTGGGTGTTGGTTAATTTGTAGGTTGGTTATTTGATTGTTTTCTTCTGTTAGTGTTATTTGGCCTATTGGGGTGCTTAGTGTTGTTGTATATTTCATATATTTACCTTCTTTTTTTGTATTTTTTTTATTTTTCATATTCTGTCTTTTATAGATTACCTTGCATTATCTTGTTCTTTTAATTTTTGTAGTTAGTTAATGTTGGAATTTTTATGTCTTTAGTATAACTTATGTAGAAAATGTTTTCAAGTTTTTTGGTTTAATATTTTTTTATAATCGTTTTAATAAAGATTATTGTTTAGTCTTAATTGGGGACGGATTGTTTGTAAAATATAGTGAAGTGTAATTAATAAAGTTGTCAATAAACTCCGTCCCCAATGACATACTGATAAAATAATTACTTCCATTTTTTTATTTAAATATCCTTCTATTAAAATTGAGCTACTTTTTTTTAATTCTTTATAGCACCAATCTGCTATATTATTATAGCCTTTTATTTTTACAATGCTTTTTAATATTTTTAGCAATATTTCTTTGTCTATATTATCAAAATATTTTGCAATATCCATCTTT
>CALXUW010000084.1 GCA_944391795.1 uncultured Clostridia bacterium | reverse complement strand
ATGACATTGTATTATTATTTTTTACAATTCATCTTTTAAATATGTGAAAATTTTATTTTTACTAAATTGTTAATAAGAGGAAACCTTTGCTATTACTACATTTTATTTTTTCGTCATAAGAGAACAAAATTGTAATTGCCAATGCTATTAATGTAATTCCTGTTTGTTCTTTTTTATCTTTTTTTAGATATATAGGGCATTTATGTTTTGCATTTTTCATTGTTTTTTCCTCCTCTTTTGTTATTTTAATTAATATTAAAATCTTTAATTTTTCACTCCTATTATATTATAATATTTTATTAAAGAAGAGGCATAAAATCTTTGTAAAAATTTTTAATAAATTTTGCCACGCCATCTTCGTCATTATTAAATTTTGTAACAAAATCAGCTTTTTCTTTCAATTTTTTATTTCCATTAACCATTGCCACTTTATATTTGCAAACATTAAACATCGAAAAATCATTTATTCCATCTCCAATACCCATAGAGAAATTTTTATTAATATTCAAATAATCCAACAATATTCTTATTGCATTTCCTTTTTCATTTTTATTATTATAAATATCTAGTTCATAATAAACATTATTAGAAGTATCATGTTGAGATATAGGAAATCCATATTTTAGAGAATTAAATTTATCAATAAAGTTCATTAATAGATTGATTGCTTCATATGAATTAGCTTCTGCTACTATTTGAGTTACATTTTCATTAACCTTAAGTAAATTTGATATTATAGTTGCATCTTTTCTTGAATTAGCCGTTTTAAACCTTTTATATATTGAATTAAATGTCAAGTCAATATTATTTTCTAATGAAAAGTCCCATATCTCTTCTAATAATTTAAAGTCAATTTTACTTTCATATATTTTTATATCTTTTTTATAATCGAATATAAGTGTTCCATTGCTTGAAATTATAATCGGACTTGCATTAGCTATTTTACTTTTTTCAATTAAATCATTATTAGCTCTACCTGAACACATTATTACATAGATACCTTTTTTAGTTAGAGTTTTTATTACAGTTTTTGTATAATCTGTAATTATTCCTTTATTATTAGTTAATGTTCCGTCTATATCAATAAATATAATCTCTATATCTTTCGTCATTTATATTAATAGTATAATATATGTAATAGTTTAAATATATCATACTCTCCTTTTTACTTTATTTTTAAATTAAATTCTGTCTAGCCATAGTATTTATTTTAGTCTTTCTAATTTTCTGGATTAAATATAACTATTTTCTTATCAATTTTTTATAAGTCATCCGAATTACATTTATTATCTGTTCCATCGAAATTGGACCTAATCGCAAAATTTTTATTTCTTCTGTTGTACAATCTATGATAGTACTTGCTCTGCCAAATGATACCTCTCCTTCCATCATTCCATCTATAGTTGGACATGTCTTCTCTATTTCATCTAAACTCTTGCATGTAGGTCTTCCACTTTGGTTAGCACTACTCATAAAAATTGGACATCCTGTCTTTCTAATTAACTCTTCTAAAGCTTTTGAAGTAGCCATTCTTACAGCAATTGTTGTTCCTCCATTATTAACAAAATTTGGCACTTGGGACTTTTTCTTTAAAATCAAGGTAATTGGGCCTGGCATGAAAGCATGAATCAACTTCTTAGCTTTATCATCTACTAATGCAATACTTTTTATTTGCTCTTCATCTGCACACATTACTGGAAATAACTTTTTTACAGGACGATTTTTAGCCAATAGTAAATTATTGTATGCTTTTATTGAATTGATACGAGCACATAAACCATAAACCGTATCTGTTGGAACACTAATTACACCATCTTTTTTAAGTATATTCGCCAATTCATCTGTTTGGCTTTGTTTATATCTTTTCACAATCATCAACCTTTATATCAATTTTGTTTTTTAGTTGAATTCTATTAAAAATTTCTTTCTCCAACATTTAAAGTGTTTCCTCTCATCTGCCTCACAATAGAGTCATATTTTGCAGAAATTTCTTGTCTTGTTCCATGCTGCAAATCATTAAGATCATAACTTACACTCATATCTTCAGGTACATTACTTGATTTATTGTATATTTGAAATGAAACAGGATGAGATCTATCTTGCAATTCAGGAAAACTACAGTTCAAATATTCAAATAATTTTTCCATGTTTAAATACATATCTGCATATTTTTCTACAACTTCAGATTTAGTTACATCTCTTCCAGTTTCTATGACCCTTCTTCTAATATTAGTTAAAGAAAGTTCTAACGTTGGATTTAATATTATTATTTCTGGTTCAATACCATTTTCTATAGCTAATCCTACTTTCTTTCCGAATGCAGGTGCAGTAATAGAACCTTCATACACAATCGTGTTTTCTGGAATTGCACCTGCTAGAAATAAAGATTGAATAAAAAATGACTTTCCTGCACCGTATGGACCAGCAACATATACACATCGTCTGACCTCTTTATTTTTTATCTTCCTTGTATAAAATTCGTTAGTTAAACAAGCTGCACTATTTGTTACCGCTAAATTATATTTGCCTCTATTTTCTTGACTACTAGCATAAACCTCAAAGACCATTTTCATTAGATCTGAATTTATATATCTACCGCTCGTGAGATTCGACTAATTTTTTATATCGTTCTAATAATTCATCAGTTCTACTTGTTGTTATCGTAATGGTTTCATTCTGTACTCTTTGCATATCTAAACTATCAAATTCTTTTAATAGTATTACATTTTTGTCTATATTTCCCATAAATAATTCACATTCTTTCTATAATTAATAACTTGACATCTTTTTAATTTTTTCTTCTAGCTTTGGGTTTTTTGCAGCTTCCATAGAAATCAATTTTCCTAACTTGACTAAATTCTTTATATATTTTTCTTCATTTTCCTTTTTAATCTCTTTTTGTTCACTCATATTTATTTTTTTATGATATATTTTTGCTCTATATACCATATCCTCCTTTCTTCTAACTATATTTCAATTAATTTTAGATGCGTTTATAGATATCATCATATTCTTTAGAAATATCATCATATGAACCATGATCTAAATCTTTAGCATTTGTACTTACCTCTAAATCTGTTGGCACATTAGTTTCTTTGTTATAAATAACATAATTTATATCTTTGTATTTTTCTTTTAATCTTTTTAAAGCTCCATATATATTGGCATATACAAATACGCAATCTTCCTTTCTTACATCTCTTCCTATGCGTTTGGCTCTTTCTTTTATATTTTTCATAGAAAGCTCTAAGGTTGGATTTAAAATAATCATACTTGGAGTAATTCCACATTTCAAAACTGTATCTATCTTTTCGTCTATTGATTTAGATGTAATTGACCCCTCATATACTACACATTCTTTAAGTTCTTCCTTATTTTTTTCATATAATGATTGAATTAAAAATGATTTTCCTGAACCATATGCACCAGCAACAAATATGCAATGTTTAACTTTAGGATTGGAAATTGCTGCTTTAAAAGCTCTACTTGCTAAGCATGCTGCACTGTTTGATACCGCTAAATTATATTTTCTTCTATATTCTATATCATTTGCATATTTTTCAAAAACTAATTTCATTAAGTCAGAACTTATATAATTTCCATTTCTTGATTGTTCTAATTCTTTGTATTTATTTATGTATTTTTCAGTATTAGCACTTGTTTCACTTCTAGTTTCTTCTTCTACTCTAAGCATATCGGGATCTTTGAATCCTCTTTTCCATATATTATCAATACAAATATTTTCCAAAATTTTTTACCTCCATTTTTTGTTATTTAATTCTTTAACAAGTATATCACATATTATAAATAATTTATATAGTTTTTTTAATTATTCCACTTTTTTATTTTTATTTTTTATAATATTCAAAATAGCATGAAAAAGTGGAATATACTATATATTTAATTATTATTATATAAAAATTTTTATTAATCTGTTGTTTCATTTTCTTCTACAGAATTTATACTATTATTAGTATTGCTATTAGTATCATTTGTACTATTAATATTACTATTAGTATTTGAACTATTTGAATTAGTATTAGTACTACTATTATTATTTGAATTTGTATTATTAACAGTATTATTAATATTGTTATTTATATTATTTTGAGTTGAATTATTAGCAAAAGCATTGTTACTATTATCTATTCTATTGCTATTAGAAGTATTGTTTGATGTAGAATTATCATTTGTAACATTTTTATTTGTATTTTCATTACGATTATATTCAATAGGTGGTTCTTCTTCATCTATATCTTGGGTTATTCCTTGTACAATCTCTACTGTTGTTCCATTGTTTTTATTATCATTTTTACTGTCATTAGTAATCTCTTTTACTTCATCTCCCCCATGTTTATTACATCTTCCAGGTGCAGTAAGCCACAAGAAATATTCTGTATAAGTATTTGGACAACCAGTATTTGCCTTTAATCCAGTATCTGCACATATTACTACACTAGATACACTATTTGGCTTTTCAAACTTTTCACTTTTTAACCCTGTATGTATTCTTGCCATTACATTAGCCCATAATAGTCCGAGCAGGATTTCTATTATTAAAATTGATTGTCTCATTTTGGTCAAAACCATACCAAGTTGCAGCTGTATAATATGGAGTAAAACCACATAGCCATCTATCATAATTTTCGTCTGTTGTTCCAGTTTTTGCTGCTACATCTATGCCATTTATAGCACAATAAGTAGCTGTACCATTTTTACCTTCTACTGGTTCTTTTAACAAACTTTTTAATATATATGCTACCTCTTTAGAAAAAACTCTTCTTTTTTCTTGTTTACTTTCTACAATAACATCACCAGATTTATTTAAAATAGTAGTGTAAAATTTAGGTTCTATATATTCACCATCATTTGCAATGGTTGCATATGCAGCTGCCATTTCTAACGGACTTATTCCTTTTTCTAGGCCTCCTAAAGCAAGTGATAAAGTTTCATCTTTTTTGGTCAAGCTTGTAATACCCATTTTTTTCAAATAATTAATAGAATTACTAGGTTTAAGTTCTTCCATAATTTCTACAAAAGGGATATTTTGAGAAGATTCTACTGCTCTTCTTACTGTTATTTTTCCTAAGGGTTTACTATAATCTACTGGATGATATCCTCCTTCAAAATTTTTTGGCGTATCATCATATATTGATGCAGCTGTAATAATTTTTTTATCAATTGCAGGTGCTAAAACCGCAATCGGCTTAATTGCTGAGCCTGTTTGCCTAACACTTTGTGTGGCTCTATTTAGTGAACGTGACTTAGTCTTTTTGCCTAATCCACCTACACATCCTACAACATTTCCTGTTTTATGGTCAATTACAACCATAGCTGCTTGTGATGAATCTCCTCCAGTTTTAGATGCTAAAGAATATTTACTTTTTTGGAACTCTGTTTCTAGCTGATTTTGGACTTTATCTTCTTGTGTACTGTTAATTGTTAATCCTGCCATATTAATATAATTAGTTGCAAATTCTTCTGATATGTTATACTTTTCTTCAATATCCTTAGTTATTTCTAAAATCAAAGCATCTGTATGGTATGAGTATACTGCATCATCTGATTCAATTGTGCCATTTTTAAAGTTTAATCCCTTATCTACATTGTCATTTGCTTCGTTATATTCGTTATCAGTTATGTATCCTAATTCTTTCATTTTTCCAAGTACAGTTTTTGTTCTATTATCAATTTTTTCACTATTGTCTTCTTCTTGGAAAGGATTATAAGAATTAGGAGAATGATTTATTCCTGCTAAAAATGCACATTCTTCTAAGCTCAAATCTTTACATGATTTGTTAAAATAATATTTAGCTCCTGCTTCAACACCATAAACATTTGGTCCAACATAAATAATATTTAGATATCCTTCTAAAATTTCTTCTTTAGATAACGAAGTTTCTAAAATCCATGCTTTCCACCATTCTTTAACCTTTCTTATGGCACTATTAGTCGTATCTCCTGTTAAGTTTTTAACTAATTGTTGTGTAATAGTACTTCCTCCATAAGATGATGACCCAAAATTAAATATGTATGAAAATATTGCAGAACCAGTTCTTTTAATATCTACTCCATGATGAGAATAAAATCTTTCGTCTTCAATTGAGACATAAGCATTTTTTAAATTTTCTGGCATTTCTTCAAAAGATATTGGTATATTTTTCCTTTGAGTCCCTAATGTTGCAATAACATTTCCATCTAAACTCTTAACAACAGAATGTTCGTTAGAAATCATATCTTTGGCAAGAGTTTTCCATGTATTTGCAGATATTCCAAGATATACTCCTAAAAATATTACAATTATCAATAATACGGCTAAAACTATTAATTTTATTCTTTTTTTCTTTAATGTATGTTTTTTTTGGTTTTTACCTTTATTTTTTATTAGTTTTTTATCTTTTCTAAAAGCCTTGGGAACGTAATTTTCGTCTTTATCTTCAAGTTTTACTCTTTTTCCTGTTTTTTTATTAAACATATATCATCACTTTCTTTTAAAAAAATTATAATGCTAGTATAACATAATTTAGCCAAAATACAAATACGTTTATCAAAATTAAATTTAAAAAATACATTATTATCTCTTTAAAAAAAATTCTAGAAATGGTATCATATTAATATATAAAAAACAAATGGAGAGTGAAAACAAATGATACCAAGAGAAAAAAATCCAGATTTTTTAAATTCATTTTTAGACTATTCAATTACAATATTAAATAAATCCCCTCAGAGTGTGAAAGAATACAATTATGACCTAGCAATGTTTCTAAAATTTATAAAACTTCACTTTAAGCTATCAAATGAAGATGATTTAAAGAAAATAGAAATTAATGATATTTCAATAGATACAATAAAAAAAATTACACTAAACGACATCCATGCATTTATATCATATCTAACAACTAAATATCATAGTAAAGCAACAACTAGGGCAAGAAAAGTATCTACAATTAGAATCTTCTTTAAATATCTATGCTCAAAAGCACATTTAATTGAATCAAATCCAGCACAAGATTTAGAAACACCTAAAATAGATAAAAGACTGCCTAAGTATTTATCACTAGATGACAGTAAAAGATTATTAGAAGCTACTTCAAATGAAGATAATAGAAATTATGAAAGAAACTATGCAATAATTACTCTATTTTTAAATTGTGGAATAAGATTATCAGAACTCGTAGGAATTAATTTGCAAGATATTGATTTTAGTGAATGTAAACTTACTGTAATAGGTAAAGGAAACAAAGAAAGAACTATATATTTAAATAGAGCTTGTATGAAAGCATTAGCAAATTATCTAGAAGTCCGCCCAAAAGAAGGTATAAAACATGACAGTAAATTCTCTGAAAAAGCCTTATTTTTAAGTGAAAGAAAAACAAGAATTAGTAATAGAACAGTAGAAAGTATTGTAAATAAAGAATTGTTAGCAGCTGGTTTAGATACTAAAAAATATTCTGTTCATAAATTAAGACACACTGCAGCTACCTTAATGTATCAATATGGTCGGAGTAGATATAAGAGCTTTGCAGGTATTACTAGGCCATGAAAGTATTGCAACTACTCAGATTTATACACATGTTAATAATGATCAAGTAAGAGATGCTCTTGAGCGTAATCCTTTATCTGATATTTAAAAATATAAAAAATGCAATTGTTAAAATCATAAAAGGCTACGATTTACAGCTAAAATAAGCTTGCCCTGGGGATGTTGTTTATATAAATTTATGTAATGACGAATGCGATTGGAGTAATTGAAAACCCTTCTTAATATAAAATAAATGAGGAAGCGTGAAGTATGTAACGAGAGGCTCGTTTATTTTATATTTAGAAGGGTTTCAATTACGTATTGAGCCGAGGAATGGAATAAATTTATATAAACAACATCCCCAGGGCAAGCTTATTTTAGCTGTAAATCGTAGCCTTTCATAATTTTAACAATTACATTTTTTAATTATAACTTAAAAATTATACTTTTAAATTATTAAAATTTTTAGATAAACTTAAAACTTTAAATCTTAGATTAAGTTTTTTAATTCTTCAATTTTTTCTTTATAAAATTTAATAGTATTATTATAAGTAAATTCTGATTCTAAATCAACATCTACCATTTTTAATAAATCAATAGATTTTTTAGAACAACCTTGTTTTAGCATTTCAATATATCTATTTACATATGTAGTTCCTTGTTTTAAAATATTGTCTACTATACATATTGCAGCAGATATTCCGGTTGCATATTTATATACATAAAAATTAGAATAAAAATGAGGAATTCTGGCCCATTCATATTTAATTTCTTCGTTTACTTCCATATTGTTTCCAAAATATTTTTTGTTTAAATCATAGTAAATATTGTTTAAATCTTCTGCTGAAAGAAAGTTAAGGCTTTCTATTTTTCCATGCACTTCTTTTTCAAATTCTGCAAACATTGATTGCCTAAAAAATGTTGCTCTTATCATTTCTAATAGTTCATAAATAAGCATTGCTTTTTTCTTATTGTCTTTTTCATTTTTTATTTGATAATTACTAAGTAATAATTCGTTTACTGTAGAAGCTACCTCTGCTACCATTATTGTATAATTAGCATTTATAATATTTTGATTAGAATTTGAGTAATATGAATGCATTGCATGTCCTAATTCATGAGCAATAGTGCTAACATCTCTTTTAGAATTCATAAAGTTTGTAAGTACAAAAGGATGAACCCCATATACTCCCATACTATATGCCCCACCTCTTTTATTAGGTTTTGCTTCTAAATCAATCCAATTGTCTCTAAAGCTTGTATTTAACATTTCTTTGTATTCTTCGCCTAAAATATCTAGAGCATCTAATACTTCTTTTTTTGCTTCTTCAAAAGATATTTCATCTTTTTCTTCTTCAAATGGATTTACATATAAATCATACATATATAATTTATCTTTATTTAATAGCTTCTTTTTTAAATCTATAAACTCATGATTAACTTTAATGTTTTTGTTTATTGAGTTTAACAATGAATCATAAACTTTTACACTTGCATCATCATTTATAACAGCTTTTTCTAAACTTGATGCGTAATTTCTTAATTTGGCTGTTATAGTGCTAGTTTTAACATTTGTTAAGTATAATTCTGTAATAGTATTTATAAATTCACTATATTTTAAATACATTTGTTTAAATGCTTGTTTTCTTACTTCTTCTTTTT
>CALXUW010000083.1 GCA_944391795.1 uncultured Clostridia bacterium | reverse complement strand
CGTAAATAAAGCCCTTCTAAATATAAAATACATGAGCCTCTCGTTACATTCTTCACGCTTCCTCATGTATTTTATATTAAGAAGGGCTATTATTTACTCCTGTCGCATTCGTCATTACATAAATTTTATATAAATAAGATCCATCACCGCACGACATTTTTTTATCTATGAATTTTAATTAATGACAGTGTTTTAAACAAAATTTCAAAAAATTACTTGCTTTTTTAAAAAAATAATAATAAAATAAATACATTAAAAATAGAATTAATTAACAAATAAACAGGAGGAAAGATAATGAGAATACTATTAGATGCAATGGGAGGAGATAACGCACCAGATGCCAATATTAAAGGAGCTATAAACAGTATAAATAAAGTAAAAGCACAAGTGGTTTTAATAGGAAAAGAAAAAATAATTAGAAACAAAATAAAAGAATTCTATGGAAAAGAAATAGAAGAAATATCTGATAGATTAAAAATAGTAAATGCAGAAGAAACAATAGAAATGGAAGACCAACCAACACTTGCAATAAAACATAAAAAAGATTCTTCTATGGTAGTTGGATTTAAGATGCTTAAAGAAAATGAAGGTGATGTATTTATATCTGCACGGAAATTCAGGGGCATTACTTACTCGGAGCAACTTTAATTGTAGGAAGAATAAAAGGAATAGATAGACCAGCATTAGCAGGAATTTTACCTGCATACAAAAGTCAACTTCTATTAATAGATGCAGGATCAAATACAAATTGTAAACCAATAAATCTATTACAATTTGCTCAGATGTCAAGCATATATCTAAAAAATACATTTGGAATAGAAAAACCAGCAATAGGACTATTAAACATAGGCACAGAAGAAACAAAAGGAAATGAATTAGTCCGTGAGAGTTATAATCTACTAAAAGAAAAATCAGAAGAATTAAACATTAATTTTGTAGGAAATGTTGAAGGAAGAGATGCTTTTTCAGGAAAAATACATGCGATAGTAACAGATGGATTTACAGGAAATGTCTTTCTAAAAACTACAGAAGGTTTAGGAAAGTTTGTAAAAAGAACATTAACAGAAAGTCTAAAGAAAAATCTACTATCAAAGATATTAGCAATACCAGCACTACCTGCAATAAAAAGATTCAGTAAAACAATGGATTACAAATCATATGGAGGAGCACTTTTTTTAGGAGTGAAAAAACCAGTTGTAAAAGCACATGGAAGTAGTGACGCTACCTTATTTGAATATACAATAATACAAGCAGAAAAATTTGTAGAAAATAAAGCTGTAGAAAAGATGATAGAAGAATTTGAAAAACAAAGAAATGCAAATAAATAAATGCCATAATCTGCCTAAAAAAGCATATATAACTATAATATTTCTGACTTAGTAGTATAAAATAAAAATATTTTTATAATATACTTGACAAAAATAGAAACATATATTATAAATGAAATATAAAAAGGAATAAACAAATGAAAAGTCATTTGTAGCTTGGGAGGAGGTGAACTCTTAGCAATGAGTTCAGAAGAAGTTTTAGAAAAAGTAAAAGGAATTATTGTTGAACAATTAGGAGTAGCTGATTCAGCAGTTACAATGGAAGCATCTTTCATAGATGATTTAGGTGCAGATTCATTAGACATAGTTGAATTAGTAATGGCTCTAGAAGAAGAATTTGATATAGAAATTCCAGACAGCGATGCAGAAAAAGTTGTAACAGTAGGAGATGTCGTTGAATACATAAAAGAAAATGTAAAATAATAAAAAAGAAAGTTCAAAAACTTTCTTTTTTATTATTTTTAAATAAAATTCTCCAATAAAGCCGGATAACTCTTAAAGAATTCTATCATATAATTATATATATTTTTTTTATAAATAGTATTGCTAGCTATTAAATTAGTTTTTAAAAGAATTTCATCATTACACATTATATTAATATCTCCAATTATAGTACCTTCATAAATAGGAGCCAAAAGCTTGGTATTAATATTTATTTTAGTACTTATACTGTTTTTTAAATCTTTTTTTATAGGGATTAATGGAGTATCTAAAGGAGAAATTGAAATACTTAAGTTATTTGAAATTCCTTTATCAATATAAAAGGAATTTAAATTATTATTTCTCCATTCTTCGAAATTTTTATTTAATATTTCTTTGGCATCTAAATATTCAAAATTTTTAAAGCAATATTCTATAAGTTTAATACTATCCATAGTTCTAAAATTTTTAGTATCAGCTCCTAATACAACACAAATAATATCCATATTATTTCTTTTACAACTAGTTACTAAACATCGATTTGCACCATTTGTAAATCCAGTTTTAACCCCATAAACACCATCTAAATTACCAAGTAATTCATTAGTATTATTTAAAGTTTTAGGATATCCATTAATTGTAATAGTATAATTCTTAGTTCCTACGATTTTAGCAAAAGTAGAATTATTTAAAGCATAATTAGTAAGCAAAGCTAATTCATAAGCAGTAGTATAATGATTATCAGAATCAAGACCATGAGGTGATTCAAAATGAGTATTTTTAAGAGAAAGTTCAGAAGCTTTTTTATTCATTAACTCAAGAAAGCCTTCAACACTTCCACCGAATATTTTGAGCTAAACAAACAGCAGCATCATTTCCAGAGCAAAGCATTAATCCATATAATAAATCATGAATAGTAATTTTATCTCCTGTTTTTAATCCTAATTTTGAGCCACCAGTAGAAGCAGCTTTTTTAGAAACTTCCACTAAAGTATCTAATTTAGCATTTTCAATAACAACAATAGCAGTAATTATTTTTGTGGTGGAAGCCATTTTTACTTTATTGTATCCATTTTTTTCATATAATATATATTTGCTTTTTCTATCCAAAACAATACAAGAACGAGAATTTAAATTTAATTTACTACTATTATCACTAGCATTGTCACTAGAGACTTCAGAACTTAAAGCGTTCTCAAATTCTGTGGAAAAGTCTAAATCACCATAATCAGGATCAATATCATCTGCATATGCATATGAAAAAAAGAAAATAAAAACTAGTAAAAATGTAAAAAATCTTTTAAAAAAATTAAGTAATTTCATGATATCACCTATAAAATTATATTAAAAAAATAAATAATTATGAATTAAAGAATAATATTTTAAAATATTGATTTTGTCGCAAAAATGTAATATAATTGTAATGTAGGGGCATAAAAACCCTTTTTACCCTATCTATTTTGCTTTTCCGTAAGAGGAAAAACGAATATAGTAAAAAAATATATATTTATAAGAAAAAAATGCTATTGACTTAAATAAAAAAAATAGTAAAATATATATTAAGGTACATTAAAAAGAAGGAGAGGAAACATTATGAAACTAAAAAAAATAATGTTAAGCTTAACAGTTTTAATAATATTTATTATTACAATAGCTATGCAAAATGCTACATATGCACAAGTAACAACAGAACCAATTTACTTAGGAATAACTGAGTTAATGATGGATAATAATCCAAACATGGGTTATGCAATAGGTAAACCAGGAGATGAAAATGCTTCAAAAATATGGAATATTGTACGATATTCTACTCAAGACTCAGAAGATCCAACAGAGGCAAATATTTATTGCGTTAAAGCAGGCGTTGGTTTTTCAGATGTAACAAGAAGAGCAACATACAATATCTTTTATGATATGAAAACAGAAAGAGACTTAATTGCAAAAGAAGCAGATGAAGCGATTAAAAGTTTAGTAGAAGGTAAATTAGAGTTAGAAGATGGAACATCTATTAGTGTATATAACGCAATTCTTGCAGTACTTGATATGATGTATTTACCAAATGAATCTCCGGCAGAAGAAAAAACTGAATTATTAAATAATATAATTGAATTTGCTAAAGACCCAGCAAATGGATATACAAATTATGTAGGTCTAATAGAGAAATACCCACTAACAGATAATGATATTAGTGCAGTTCAACAAGCAGCATTATGGTATTTTACAAATTATGAAGAAGGTCAAAAATATGATAAAACAGATGATAAATCATGGCTTAATTATACTTTAAATGGAAAAGATTATGAGCCACTTGCAAATTATACACCAAATGGTTTACAACCTCAATATGATGAAGGACAGGCAAGAACATATCAAGCTGAAATACTATATAATTATATAATAAAACAAGCAAAAGAAAATGCAAATAAATATGAAAATATAATGACAGATGAAGCACCAGCAAAAGTAAACACAACCTCATTAAATTACGAAGTAGATGGTGATAACTATATAGTAGGACCAATAAACATAACAGAAAACGAAAATAGTGCAATACCATACACAATTGATTTCTTAGTAAAAAATGAAGGAGAGAAAATAGATAATTATAAATTATTAAATAGTGATAAAACAGAAGTAAGTGAAGGAACTGAAGTATCAGATTTAGTAGGACAAGACTTTTATATATCACTTCCAAAAGACACATGTACTAATTTATCAATAGAAATAAACATAAATTATAATAATACAAAAATGACATTATGGACATCTAATAAAGAAGCAATATGTCAACCAGTTGTAATACCAGAAAAAGAACAAATAAGTGTGCCAGTTAAATTAACTTTAAATCCAAAATCATTTGACTTAAGCTTAAGAAAATACATAACAAAAATAAATGGAGAAGAATTAACAGATGCAAACTCTAGAATACCAAATATAGATGTATCAAGCCTTGCAACTGGAACAACAGCAACATATAAACATAAAAAAGCGCCAGTAACTGTAGTAACTGGAGATAAAGTAACCTATGAAATTACAATATATAACGAAGGGGCAAAATCAGGAAGAGCAACAAAAGTAATAGATCAATTACCAGAAGGATTAAAATTTACAAAGGTAGTAAGTGGAAATTTTGAACTAGATTCATATGATGAAACAACAAATACTTTAAACCTAAAAAGAAAAGCAGACAATACCGACAATTTAGCACCATACACACAAGGAGGAGAAACTTTAGCCTCAGAAACAATAGAAATAGAATGTGAAGTTACTAAAGTAGCAAGTACTACTCAAAGTACTGTTTTAACAAATGTAGCATGGATAGAAGAAGAATATGATGCAGAAAGTAATATAACAATTACAAATCAGCAAGGAGCAGACAGAGATTCAGAACCACAATCAAAACCAGATGTAAACAAAGACAATATGGAAAACTACAAAGGAGAAGACTCAAACAAAGAAGATTTATCAGATTCAGACTACTACTATAAAGGAGAACAAGATGATGATGACTTTGAAAAATTAGTATTATTACCAGAATCATTTGACTTAAAATTAATAAAAAGAATAGTAGCTGTAAATAATCAAAATGTCCCAGAAAGAATAGAGGATATAGATGTAAGCAAATTAAATACACTAGATGAAAATGGAAACCTAATTACAACAGGAGAATATACATTAAATAAAGAACCAGTAACAGTACAAAAAGGAGATATAGTAACATATACATTTAGAATATACAATGAAGGAACAATAGATGGATATGCTGCTAAAATAACAGAAGACATCCCAGAAGGTTTACAATTCCTATGGTCAGAAAAACAAGGAGAAGAACTAGCAAATGACGAAACATTAACAGATGCAGAAAAAGAAGCAATAGAATTCAACCAAAACTATCTATGGGGAGACTTCGTATACGATGAAG
>CALXUW010000082.1 GCA_944391795.1 uncultured Clostridia bacterium | reverse complement strand
CGTAAATAAAGCCCTTCTAAATATAAAATACATGAGCCTCTCGTTACATTCTTCACGCTTCCTCATGTATTTTATATTAAGAAGGGCTATTATTTACTCCTGTCGCATTCGTCATTACATAAATTTTTTATACATATCATCCACCCAAGGTCGGTTTGTCTTACATAAAATTTCCTTAAATTGTAACTTTCTATATTCTTTTTAATTCTTCTATTAATTCTTTAATATTATATGTATTTTTTTCTCCTGTTTTTATGTCTTCTAATTCAATTTGTTCTCCTTGTTGTTTATCTCCTATTACTATTAAGTATGGAGTTCCTAATATTTTGCAATCTTTTATTTTGGCTCCCATTGATATATTTTCTCTGTCATCTAGTATTGCTCCTATATTTTCTTGTTGCATAGCTTGATATAATTTGTTTGCAAAATCTTTTTTCTCTTCACTTTCAATTTTTGGAACTATTTGAACTTTAAATGGTGCAACTGTTTTTGGTAAAGCAAATCCGCATAGGTCCCCATTTTTCACTTGTAATTAAACATTGTTCATAAAGGGCTGCTAATGTTCTACTTACTCCTATTCCGTAACATCCCATGTAATATAAAGCTTCTTTTCCATCTTTGTCTATATATTTTCCGTTCATCATTTTAGAATATCTTGTTCCTAGTTGGAAGATATGCCCTAATTCCATTGTTCTTATTTCTTTAAAGTTTGATAAGTCATTTATTTTATATTCATTTGCTAAAAATTCTTTGTAATCTTCTCTTTCTAGAATTTCTGTATTTAATCCTATTTTTGTATTTTCATCATAAAGTATTTTGTCTTCTCCTTGATTAGATATTAGCATAAATTCTTCGGATTTTTTTCCTCCCATAGCTCCATTATCGGCAACGATTGGTATTACATTTAAACCTATTTTTTGGAATATTTCTAAAAATGCTTTTCGTACATTTTCATATGATTTTGCCATATTTTCTTCATCTTGATCAAAGCTGTATGCATCTAGCATTGGGAATGCTTTTCCTCTTAGTAAATATCCTCTGGTTCTAATTTCATTTCTATATTTTTCGCCTATTTGGTAGAATGTTGCAGGTAAATTCTTGTATGATTTTAGTTTTTCTCTTACAAATTCTAGCATTGCTTCTTCTCCTGTTGGAGCTAAGCAGAATGTTCCTTTGTTTGATTCGGTAATTAACATTGTTCCATCATTTATGTATTGGTCATATCTTCCTGAATTTTTCCATATTGTATCTGGTTGTAAGGTTGGTAATAAAACTTCTATACAGCCATATTTGTTTAAGGTTTCTTCAATTATTTTTTCTATGTTTTTTCTTACTAATAGTGGTATTGTATTATAGCCAAATATTCCTGCTCCATATTGTACTAATTGGCCTGTTTGTAATAATATGCTTTGTGCTGGGTACATTTCATCTATATTATTTAATTTTGTTGAACCCATTCCTGTTTTTGATAATCTCACATTAATCTCTCCTTTATATTTTAATCTTTTAATTTTTATTGCTCTGTTTTGGGCGATGGAGCCTCTTCTTCTATATTATTTTCAATAGTTTCGTTTTCTTCTATTAGTTCATCTATTACTATTTGTTTATTTGCATCTAGTTTATATCTTGGAAGTTCAGGTAAATCTTTTAGTGAATTATATCCAAACATTTTTAAAAATTCATTTGTTACTTTATATGACATTGGCTTTCCTGGTAAATCTGCTTTTCCTGCTTCTTCTACTAAGCCATATTCTAATAGTTTGTATACACAAGCATCTGCTGAAACACCTCTTATAGATTCTATTTCTGCTCTTGTTATTCTTGGATTATATGCAATTATTGCTAAAGTTTCTAATGAGGCATTTGAAAGATTTGGTTTTGTTCTTTTATCTAGTATTGGGTATATGTATTCATATAATTCTTTTTTTGTACATAATTCATATCCATCTTCTACTTGTATTAATTCTATTCCTCTTTCTTGTTTTTTATAGTCTTCTTGCATACTTGATATTATACTATTTAAGTCAGATTCTTCTATTTCTAAAGTTAGTATTAGTTCTTTTTTGGTAACTACTTCTCCTTTAGCAAAAAGTATAGCTTCTATTATTGATTTTATTTTATCTATTTCCATTTTTATCTTTCCCTACATTTTATCTTTTTTACCTATCTATTATGTCAAAAAAAGGCTAATATGTCAATATTTTTCTAAATTTGTTGCAGTTTTTTTTATTTTGTGTTAATATATTTTTAGATTACTTACGGAGGGGTTTTTATGGAAGATAAAAAGGAGATTGAAGTTGTTTCTGGCGATGGGTCTAATTTAGATATTTCACCTGTTTTTGATCATTTAGAGGCTGGAAAGCCTAATACTAATAGACCTAAAAATATTGTTGTGCCTAAAGAAAAGATGCTTAAGAAAAATAAAGAAGATAAGAAAAAATAACATAAAAAAGTGAAATAAATGTTAATAGTTTATTTCACTTTTTTATATATTCTTGTATATATTTTAAATGAATAATTACTAAGTAGATAATTGCACAGTTCCATTACTATATATCATATTTGGCATTCCTATAAATACATCTCTTGATCCGTCTAAGGTATTGCATTTTATTATCCAATGATTTTCGTATTTATAGATGGTCGTTCCTCCATCACTATATTCACTTGTTTTAACCTTTCCATTTAGTTCGTCATCTACACATTTTCTAATTATGTCGTTCATAGATATTTTATTACTTAAAACCGCTTCTTTTAAATCTAATTTTTCTCCATTAATTTCTACTTTAACGTCTCCTCCAAAACTATAAACACTATAATTATATGGTTCTTTCTTTTTTAAAATTTCAGTAATTCCTAAATTTTTTTGTCTTTCATATATTAGGTTAAAATTTTTATTATATTCTAAATCAAAAATGTAAGTACAAATATATTTTCTGCTATTAAAGTCTTCATTTTTATTTTCAAAATATACATTTTGTTTATTTTTATATTCATCTTCTATTATCCTATATTCATTTGTATTATATTGTTCTTTTTGTATAATTCTATCTTCTTTACTCATATATTTATCTCTTGTATTATCTACTGTATAGTAAATTACTCCATCTTCTTTTAATTCTATGTCTTTTATTATTTGGTCTCCTTCAACAGTAAATTCTAAGATTCTTATATAATCTGGTATGTTATTGTTTACATTTTTTATAAATTCTTGTAATAGTTCTTTATTTTTAGATTCTTTATAGGTTAGAACTATACATCCATCTTTTATAGCTTGTTCTACCATGTATTCTTCTGGTAAGTCTTCTATTTTTGCATAATTTCTTTTATTTATATTTTCTTTAATATTAGAAGAACTTTCATTTTGTGTGTTTATTTGATTTTGGTTTTCTAATTTTTTAATATTGTTATTGTTCATTTTATAGATATAAATTCCTAATAGCAAAATTGTTATTAATATTACAATTATGATTATAAATTTTAAATATTTTCTTTTCATTTTTTAGTACCCCCTTTTTTTATTCTAATAATCTTACATCTGGATTTCTACAAAATTAGTCGATGTTTAAAGATTATATTTCTTGTATTCTAAGTGCCATATAAGGTTTTTCTTTTCCTTTTTCTTTTAAAAATATGATAAATTTATCTTTAAAATAAAAGTATCTGCTAGCAAGATTTTGTGATTTGCTTGCATCTTGTATAACTCCTTGACTTTCTAAATTTCCACCTTTTTCATTTAGTGAAAATTTTATATTTTGGAATGCACTTGCTATGTATAATCCGTTTGTTCCTTCTATTTCTTTACCACATAATTCTCCGATAATTTATTAAGGTATCTATATTTATATATGGAATTTTTAGTTCGTCAGATTCTAAAAAAGTTTTTTCTCCTTTATAATTTTCTTCTTTTTCTTTCATTTGATTATATGATTCTTCAAAACTCATATTTTCATCTGTTCTATATAAATAAGCTTCGTCTACTACACCGTTTTTACTTTTTTCTTTTGTTTTTAATTTTACTGCAAAGTCATTTTTAGAATTGCAAAATAATACATCTACATTTTGATTTAGTTCTTCAGAACTGTTAGCATTTATTCCAAAGTATTCTACTTTGTCTTCTTGATTACCAAAAAAATCATCTTCTAATTTAGTAAACGGTACTTTGAATTCGAAATTTTTTACTAAAAGTGTATAAATTGTATATCCATTTGTTTTTTTAAAATTGGGGCTTAAGTTTTTTTCAATTTCTATTCCAAATTTTTCTTTTACGTCTTTTATTATTTTTTCTTTAGTTTCTAAGTTTGACCTTCCTATTTCTATTATATAGTCATCTCCGGATAAATTTTCTTTTGTAAAACTTTGCTTGTTTAACATTTTTAATAATTCATTATCTTTTTCATATTTAAATTGTGGAGGAACTTTTACTTCTTTTTCTATAAATTCATTCCAAGCAAGTTCAAATGTTCCTACCCATATATTATTTGTATTTGTTTCTCCTAATTTTCCGTGTATATGTTGGAGTTATAGTTGCCTGGTATATTTTATATACTTTGTATCCTGCATAAACTACAGAACTTGTAATTAGGGTTACTAATAATATCCATGTAATTAGTTTTATTATTTTGTTATTTTTCACTTCTATTACTTTTTCTTTAATTAGTAAATTTCTTAATTTATTTTTTGCGTTAAATGCTAATGTTTTTATTTGTTTTTCTGATTTGTCCATTATTTTTGCTGTTTCTTTATATGATAGCCCTTCTATTTTTGTTAGATAAATAACTAATTGGTAATCTTTTTTCATTTTGTTTATTACTTTTCTAATTTTTTCCTGCCTTTCTTTTGAAAATATTACATTTTCTATTAGTTCTTCTTCTACTAATTCATTTTGGTATTCACTTAAGTAGGTTTTTGTATTATTTTTATTTATGTAATTTAAAGCTCTTGATTTGGCAATTATGTATAAATATGTTTTAAATGAATATTTGGAATTATATTTTTCTTTATGCTCTAAAAAATATAATACAATATCTTGAAAAATATCTTCAGCTACTTCTATATTTTTTACATATCTTGTAATAAAATATATTAGGTTATTTTTGTATTTGTATATTAGTTTATTTAATGCTTCTTTATTTCCGTTTAGATATTCTTTATATAGTTTTTTATCTTCTTCCATTTTTATCCTTTCTTTTTTATTAATACTCATTTTTTATTTATACTTATAATACAATTTAAAATTAAAAAAGTCACTTTTTATTTTAAAAAAATAAGATTATATGTTATTTTTTTACATATAATCTTATTTTGGTTTTACTTTTTTTAAATTAATCTACTTTTTCAAACATATCTTTTCCAACTCCACATAATGGGCATGTCCAATCGTCTGGTAAATCTTCAAATTTTACTCCTTCTTTTTCTTCATCATAAATATATCCGCAAACTGTACATTGATATTTATTCATCTTTTTCACCTCCTAATATATTATCTGCTAATTGTTCCATTTGTTTTATATTTTCTTCATTCATTCTTGATTTTATAGTAACCTGAGGTTCAATTAGTTCTATATCCTTCATGCTTCCTATCATTTCTTTGATACATTTTCCTGCTGAAGGTGCCCATGAACCATTTTCTAAAATTGCTATTTTTCTATTTTGGTAATTTCTTCCCTTTAAATGATTTAAAAATTGTTGCATTGGTGGAAATACTTCTGCATTATAACTTGCAGCTGCAAGGATTATTTTGTCATATCTAAATGCATCTTCTATTGCTTCTGCCATGTCTTCTCTTGCTAAGTCTGTTAGTGCTACTTTTTTTGCTCCTTTTTCTTTTTGAATTTGGGCCATTTTTTTAGCAGCTTCCATTGTATTTCCATATATAGAAGCACATGCAATAAATACTCCATCATCTTCTGGAAGGTATTTACTCCAGATATCATATTTTCCTATATAATAACTTAGGTTTTCTTTTAATATTGGTCCATGTAGTGGACATATCATCTTTATATCTAAATTACTTGCTTTTTTTAATAAGGCTTGTACTTGATTTCCGTATTTTCCAACTATCCCGAAATAATACCTACGGGCTTCGCAGTCCCATTCATCTTCAAATTCTAATGCTCCAAATTTTCCAAAAGCATCTGCTGAAAATAAAATCTTTTGGCTTTGCTCATATGTTACCATGACTTCTGGCCAATGTACCATTGGTGCCATGAAAAATTGAAGTGTATGTTTTCCTATATTTATTGTATCTGCTTCTTTTACTACCATTTTTCTTTCTTCTAGATTTTTTATTTTAAAGAAATTTGGTAACATGTTAAATGTTACGCTATTACCTATTATTTTCATATTTGGATATTTTTCTACTAATAAGCCTATATTATATGCGTGATCTGGCTCTAAATGAGATATGACTAGGTAATCTACTTCTTCACCTTCTAGTTCTCTTTCTAAGTTTTGAAGCCATTTTTCAGTAACATTTCTGTCAATTGTATCCATTACTACATTTTTTTCATCTTTTATTAAATATGAATTGTATGACATTCCTTTTGGTATTTCGTATTGGCTTTCGAATAATTTAGAAGTTCTATCATCTGCACCTATATATTTTATTTTATCTGTAATAAATAAGTCCATATTTAAGGCTCCTTTCTTAAATCTTTATTTAATATGCCATAAAAAATGTTTTTTTATTATTATTTTTTTTAGTATATTATCATAAATTTTAATATAGGTCAATAAAATTTAATTTTTTATCTGCCTACATTAATTTTACACTAATACCTTAACCAAGAATAAAATAAAATATTTGACATATAATAAAATATGTGCTAATATATATTTAGCTAGCAAGCAAATTACGTGTTAGATGTATAAACAAAAAAAGACCAGGAAGCTGTCAAACTTTTACCTGGTCTTTTCTTTTGCTATTTACTTAAATGTTTTACTATGTAGTAAATCAATATAAGCTCTAGCAATTCTAGCAAATTACGCATAAGAGCATAAACCTCCTTCCTACCTTTTGGAGAAAGGCAAATTTAATATAATCGATATTTTTATTTTTGTCAATAGGGAAAACTATCACTCTGTGGTAAAATTAATTTAGGCAAAATATAAAATGTACTGAACCTAATTTTGTATGGTAGAAAAAATTGATTGTTTATCTTTTTATTATTGCTATTTTATATTTAAATATACTATTAGTTTCCTTTGCTTCTAATATATCTTTTCTTCTATAAATAGCTAAAACTAATGTTAATGTCATCATATTAATTACAAGGCTAGGTCCTCCATAGGAAACTAATGGGATATTAAAGCTAGCTTCTAGTCCTAAATTTAAATTCATTAATATATTAAGAACACTTTGCACTATAAATAAACTTGCAATTCCTAATGTTAACATTTTTCCATATGTGTCTTTTATTTTTGTTACATTTATAATTAGTTTTATGCTAAGTAAAAGCACTGCTACTACCATTGATATAGTTACAATCCACCCATAGTTTGCAAGTAATGATATAAATGCAAAGGTTTCACCTTGATTAAAAATATCTATTGCTTGACTTTTGTTTGTAGCTTCTCCAAATAACTTGGCAGAATTAATTATTAAATCTCGATTAACACCTAACCATCCGTTTCCTTGAGGATCCATTTCAGGTACAAAGCTTACAATTATTCTATCTAAAATATATGGTCTTAATAAAAATGAAAATAATAATAAAAATATTGCAAAACCTATAATTCCATATAATATTAACAAATTTCTTTTTTTGTTTTTTGATACTTTTATTATGTAATATGTACCAACTATTATATATACAGCTAAAAGTACTATCATTGATGCTTTTGATGGTATTTCTAACATTAAAATTAAGGATAGTATTGATAATATTATTGTTAAAATATTATTTTTCGTTTTCCTTTCTTCTAATAAACTAACAAAAGCAATTATATATAATGGCATTGCTATTACTTGTGGTAATACATTTATATTAAATATCCTTAGATATTTTATTCCATTTATAGGAATTCCAAACCATAAAGACATAAGAATAGAAATTGTTGCTATTATATATAAAACTAAGGATATTTTTTTTATATGTTTAAAATTTATAAAGTAAATTGGCACACATAAAATAAATCCTAAAAGAAATATTTTTATATATTTTAAAAAATATATTTCACTTGCCTGCAAATTATTTGTTTTTATAAAAGATACCAATAAACCAAATAGTAATAAAATAAAAATAATTATTAACATTTTCCAATCTATGTGTGGTCTATGTATTTTATCTAATTGTTTTCCTATTATGCTAGCTTCCCCCATTTGTTTTATAGCTTCTTCTTCTGCTTCTTTAACATTATTTCCTTTTTTAATATAATCATCTTTTAAGTCTTCTATATGTCCTTTTAACTCTTCTTCTATGCTTGCTCTTATTGGTTTATATCTTATTTTTTCACACACAGTTTGTATAAATTCATTAATTTGCAAAATTAACACCCCCTATTAACTTGTTTATTCCATTACTAAATAGGTTCCATTCTTCCTTTTTTTCTTTCAACTTAGCCTTTCCCTTTTTGGTAATGGTATAGTACTTTCTTTTTTTACTACCAGTTTCATCCCAATAGGAATTTATATAATTTTTTTCTTCTAATGAATGTAATATTGGGTACAAAGTTCCTTCTTTAAACTCGAATATATTTTCTGATTTTTGCTCTAAAACTTTTATAATTTGATACCCATACATATCTTGTTTTTCTAATAAATTAAGTATTATCATATTTGTACTTCCCTTTAAAAGTTCTTTATCAAATTTCAAAATATCACCTCCTTTATACTTTGTATAGCTATGTATTTTTATACATTGTATATCTAGGTATGTATTTTGTCAATAGAATTCTAAAAATTTCCTATTGACATTCTAGCCATTTAGACATATACTAAACTCAATAAATTTTTTATAAAGGAGGAGGCAATAAAAATGGATAACTTACTAGAAATTAGATGGCACGGCAGAGGTGGCCAAGGTGCTAAAACTGCTTCTTTATTATTAGCTGATGCTGCTTTTAACACAGGCAAATACATTCAAGGATTCCCAGAATATGGACCAGAAAGAATGGGAGCACCAATTACAGCCTACAACCGTATTAGTAGCAAGCCTATAACTATTCATAGCAATATATATGAACCTGACTATGTAGTAGTTGTTGATGATACTCTTCTAGAATCTGTTGATGTAACATCTGGTTTAAAAGAAACAGGTGCTATTGTTATCAACACAACAAAATCAGCCGATTATCTAAGAAAAGTTTTAAAAGGATATAAAGGAGAAATTTACACAATTGATGCAAGAAAAATATCTGAAGAAGCTTTGGGAAGATATTTTCCAAATACTCCTATGCTTGCAGCTATTGTTAAAGTTAGTAAAATAATGACAGATGAAGAATTATTAAATGATATGAAAGGTTCTTTCAAGCATAAATTTGCCAAAAAACCTGAAGTCATTGAAGGAAATATGAAAGCCTTAGAATTAGCATTAAAGGAGGTTAAAAAGATATGACAAATATAAATAGTAATACACCAATGGAAAAACTTACTCCTGGTGGTGATATATATACATCTGGAAATGCAAGAGAATTTAAAACAGGTGACTGGAGAAGTGTTAAACCTATCTTTTTAAGTGATGTTTGCAAACAATGTGGTTTATGCTACCGGAGTATGTCCAGAAGATGCTATTCCTTTAGATGAAGAAGGAAAAAGAGTAGATTTTAATTATGACTATTGCAAAGGATGTGGCGTATGTGCAAAAGTATGTCCTTTCAAAGCAATAGAAATGAAAGAGGAGGGAAAAGAATAATATGGGTATTAGAGAAAGATTAAGTGGTAATGAGGCGGCAGCTACAGCCATGAGACAAATAAATCCAGATGTGGTAGCAGCTTTTCCTATAACTCCTTCAACAGAAATTCCACAATATTTTTCAACATTTGTTGCAAATGGAAGTGTTGATACAGAATTTGTTGCAGTAGAAAGTGAACATAGTGCTATGTCTGCATGTATAGGTGCAGAAGCTGCAGGTGCAAGAGCTATGACTGCTACATCTGCAAATGGTTTATCTTTAATGTGGGAAATGATTTATATTGCTTCAAGTTTAAGACTACCTATCGTTATGTCTCTAGTAAATAGAGCCGTATCAGGACCATTAAACATACATAATGACCATTCAGACGCAATGGGAGTTCGTGATAGTGGATGGATAATGCTATTTTCTGAAAACAATCAAGAAGCTTATGATAATTTAATTATGGCTCATAAAATAGCTGAAAATGAAAATGTATTGTTACCTTTAATGGTTTGCCAGGATGGATTTATCACTTCACATTCAATTGAAAATATTGAATTAATAGAAGATGAAAAAGTAAAAGAATTTGTTGGAACATATAAACCAAAACATTATTTATTAAATAAAGAAGAACCAATTGCAGTAGGTCCATTAGACTTACAAAGCTATCTTTTCGAACATAAAGCAATGCAAGCTGAAGCTATGAAAAATGCTAAACAAGTTATTTTAGATGTAGCCAAAGATTTCGAAAAAATGACTGGCAGAAAATATGGATTTTTTGAAGAATATAAATTAGAAGATAGTGAAATTGCAATAGTATGTATGAATTCAACTGCCGGAACAACAAAATATGTTGTAGATAAATTAAGAAGTAAAGGAATTAAAGCAGGTCTTTTAAAACTACGTGTATTTAGACCTTTCCCTGCTGAAGAAATAGCAAAAGCTTTAGCAAACCAAAAAGCTATTGCAATACTAGATAAAGCAGATTCTTTAAATGCTGCAGGTAGTGCTTTATTCCAAGATGTAACAAGTGCTATGTATGTAAATAATAAACATGTACCAGCTGTAAACTATGTTTATGGTATAGGTGGTAGAGATACAAAAGCAGATGACATTGAAAAAGTTTATGATGATTTATTAGAAATTGTTAAAACTGGAAAAATAGATAATCCTTATCGTTATTTTGGATTAAGAAAGGAAGGTGACAAATAATGGCATACAATATGAAAGAAATAATAAAAAATAAACCTTCTAGATTTACTTCAGGACACAGAATGTGCGCAGGTTGTGGTGCTCCACCAGTTGCAAGAATGATAATGAGAGCTTTAAAACCTGAAGATCATGCTGTTGTATCTGTTGCTACTCGGATGTATGGAAGTTTCTTCATTTATATATCCATATACAGCTTGGACAGATTCTTTTATACATACTGCTTTTGAAAGCACAGCAGCTGCATTATCTGGTGCAGAAGCTGCATATAAAGCTATGAAAAGACAAGGAAAACTTCCAGAAGGTGATACTAAATTTATTGCATTTGGTGGAGATGGTGGAACTTATGATATAGGTTTACAAAGCTTATCAGGTGCTATGGAACGTGGACATGATATGGTATATGTATGTTATGATAATGGAGCATATATGAATACTGGTATTCAACGTTCTTCTGCAACTCCTAAATTTGCTGATACTACAACTTCTCCAGCAGGATCAGTTATTCCTCGGAAAAACTCAAGTAAGAAAAGATTTAGCAAAAGTTATGGCAGGACATCATATTCCTTATGTTGCACAATCTATTGCAACAAATAACTTTAAAGATTTATATGAAAAAGCTGAAAAAGCAATATATACCAAAGGACCTGCATTTTTAAATGTAATGGCTCCATGCCCAAGAGGTTGGGGATATCCAACAGATATGTCAATGCAAATTAACAAATTAGCAGTAGATACTTGTTATTGGCCATTATATGAAGTTGTAGATGGTGTATATCATATAACATATAAACCAGCTAAAAAATTACCTGTTGAAGAATTCTTAAAACCTCAAAAAAGATTTAAACATATGTTTAAACCAGGTAATGAATGGATGATTGAAGAATTCCAAAAAATAGTAGACACTAGATGGCAAGAACTATTAGATTTAGAAGAAATGACAAATAAAAATAAAGAACAATAATAAAAAATATCACCAAACTTTAATTATAAAAATTAAAATTTGGTGATTTTTATTAATCTTACCTGGTTCTTCCCCTATTTCTACTTCTTCTCGTATTTGTTTTAGGGGTACTGTTATTTTGTTTGGGTGCCTTAGTGTTATTTGGCGGTGTAAATTTAAGTCTTTCTTTAAAATTCATTGTCCTTTTTCTGGTTTTAAATATGTTAATTAATCTAACTATATATCTATTTGCTAAATTAATATCTTGTGGAATAATTTTGACTTTTCCTTTATGTTCTCTTGCATATTCTTTCATTTCTTGTATTAACTCTTCTGGGCTTCCTTTCATTATTCCAATTCTCATACCGTCTTTTAGAGCTTGTTCGAACATTGCAACATCATTAAACCCATTTCCTATGCATGCATATCCAAATCTTGGAGTTAATATGGAAACTAATGCTTTTACGGCTTCTCCTTTATTTATATTTCTTTCTGCTATGTCTAGTCTAAAATTATTTTGTTCTCTGGTTGGAAATTTAGTTTTATCTTTGTCTGTCCATAAATCTAATTTAGAAGCAAGTTCTATTATATCTTGCATTTGCTCTTCGGTTCCTGCTAATGTAACTTTTGTTATTCCTTGAACATCTAAAAAATCTTCTGTTATATTTTCATGATATTTTACTTTTTTACTTCCTTTATAATATCTTTTTACATCCATTGAGTCTTGCGCATGTATTGAAGCTCCGTCTGTTAATCTTATGTTTGCTTTGTTTCCTCCAACTTCTATAAATCTATTAATTATTTTTTTTATTTTTTCAATATCTAGTACCTTTTTAAATATAAAATCTTTATTTTGGGTACTATAAACCACAGCACCATTATCCCCAATTAAAAACTCTGGCATTGTTACATTTGCTTTTCTTAAGCTTTCTTCAATGTCCCCTACTGTTCTGCCAGTAATTGGAATAATCATTCCTCCTTCTTTTTTTACTAGAAATAATATTTGGTTTAGTTGTTCATCGTTTAAATTTAATGTTCCATCTTTGTCTGTAAAAATTACAAAATCTGGTCTTTTAAATTTTAAATCTTTTTTATTTATCACTTTATTCCCCCAAGTTTTTTAATAACTTTTTTATTCTTTTTTATTATAAGAATATTTTAAGTAATAATTTTATAGATAATTATATGATACATCTTATTTTTTATAATTGCAATCTTTTGCTTTTATTTTTTATAAATAATTTGTTATATTGTCATTTTTTAATAAAATATTTTTTATATACTTTCATATATTTTTATATTATTTTTTACTTTTTTAAATAATTTCTTCTTTTGGTTTAGTAATTTTTCCTTTTGTTGGTATTAAGAATAATAACCCTACTAGTATTGGTAAGTAAAAGGTATAAATTCTCCAGAATAATATTGACATATTTATTGTTCCTTCTTTAAATATTGAATTAAACAATATATAAAATCCTCCCTCTGCTCCTAGTCCTGAACCTGGTGTTGGTATAAATGTCATTATTAATAATAAAAATGCTTGCAAAGGTATTATTTGGAAGAAACCTACTCCATAATTTCCAAAAGCTCTATAGACCATATATGTTATTGAATAATAAGCAAAACTTTGTATTACTGCAATTATAAACATTTGAAAAACCATCTTTTTTTCATCTTTCATTATTTTAAACTGTCTTCCAAAATTGTCTATACTTTTATCTAGTTTTTCTATTGTTTTATCTACATTTTTTATTATTCTTATCTTTCCTAAAAATTTTATAATTGGAGTTGTTAAAGATGTTATTACTTTTTTCTTTAATCCTGCTAAAATTACAACTATAATTGCTAAAATATTAATTGCAAAACCTACTATTACCACCCATATATAATCTTTCATTAAGTCTTTTACAAAATTAAATTCAAATAACATAACAATAACTGTTGTTACAACCAATGCAATTTGAGTAATAATAAATTTCATTGCCATAGCAGATAGCGAGTCACTTACTCTTTTTCCTGTTTTAGTAAATTCATAAGCTTGAATTGGTTGGCCTCCTGATGAAAATGGTGTTATATTATTAAATAATAATCCTATCATTGAAACTTTTATAGAATTTGTAATTGGCTGTTTGGGGTACATTCTTTTTATTGGTATGTGAAGTGTTAACATTTCACATGTCCAGTGAATTAATACACATATTACTCCACCCAAAACCCATCTGTAATCTACTTTATGTAATAAGTCTACTATATTTTCTATTCCATCTACATTTATCATATATATTAGTAAACCAACGAATATTATTATTATTAGAATAAAATTTAATATAGTCATTTTTTTATTAACTGGTTTTGTTTCTTCTTTTATTAATTCCACTTCTTCTTTTTCTTGTATAAACTCTTTATCAATATTTTGATTTTCTTCTTGCATTTTTCTCCCACCTAATTTTATTATATATTTGTTATATAATAATTTATTCAAAAAATCAATGTATATTTATTATTTAATATTTATTTAAGAATTTTAATTATTATAATTGTTTTTATAAAATATAACTTAACTGTAAGAGGAAATTTGTATAGATTTATTTTGTGAATTTTATGAAAAAACTTTATATTGTCAAATATACAAATATACTGTATAATATGTATGTTCTTCCCTTTTTTAATAAGAAAGGAGGTATACATATGAAAAATATACTACGTGTTGTTACTTTAATTGTCATTTATTTCATAATGAAATTATTTGACAAATAAAGTTAAAAAGACTAGGAATTGCAGTTCCTAGTCTTTTTTGTTCTTCACATATAAAAAATAACTACGTGTTTTGAATAGAGGAGATAGAAAGTCTAATCCCTATTCACTATATATATATTACTATAATTATTTAAAAATGTCAAATATTTTTGTTGTCAATTAAAGAGTTTATTTTTGTAACCTCTATTCGTTACTTTCAACTGGTGCTTCTACTGGGCAAACCCCTGCACATGTACCACATGATATACATGCTGTAGCATCAATTACAAATTTATCATCACCTTGTGATATGCATCCTACTGGACATTCTGCTGCACATGCTCCACAAGATATACATTTGTCTGTTATTTTATATGCCATTTTTTTCACCTCCTAGTATAGATGATTTTATTAAATTAATATTTTATGTTTTTATAAAATATAATAAATTTAATCTTTTTTGTTTTATTTATTCTATATCATTTTCTACTCTTTCTTTTTCTTGTCTTTCTAAGTTTTCTAGTTCTTCTAATTCTTTTTTATTTTCTAATTCTTCTTGATCTATTTTTTCTGTAGTTGCTTTTTTAATTACTTTTATATCTTTTGCATCATATTTTTTGTATAGATATCCATCCCCATCTTTGAATTTTACTCTTACTTTTTCTTTTAATGTTTCTATTCCATCTACTTCGCCTTGACCATCTTGTGTTTTAACTATTGAGCCTATACTCGGTAATTTTTTTAGTTTTTCTTCATAAACGTCGTTTTCATATTTTAGGCAACACATTAATCTTCCACAGTTACCTGAAATTTTTGATGGATTTAGGGATATATTTTGCTCTTTTGCCATTTTTATTGAGACTGTTTCAAAATCACTTAAAAAAGTACAACAACAAAGTTCTCTTCCACAAACTCCGTTACCACCTATTCTTTTTACCTCGTCTCTTACACCTATTTGTCTTAGTTCTATTCTTGTTTTATATATTGCTGCTAAGTCTTTTACTAGTTCTCTAAAATCTATTCTTCCATCTGCTGTAAAGTAAAATAAAATTTTGCTGTTGTCAAATTTGTATTCTACATCAGTTAAAGTCATTTGTAATTTATGTTCTTTTATTTTTTTTAGGCATACATTAAAAGCTTCTTTTTCTTTTTTTCTACATTCTTCATAGTGTCTATTGTCTCTTGGGTTTGCTATTCTTATTACTTGCTTTAATGGTGCAACTATTTTTTCGTCTGAAACTTTGCGGTTAGGTATCATTACTTCTCCATATTCTTCTCCAGAAGCTGTTTCTACTACTACTTTGTCTCCTTTTTTTACTTTTAAGTTTCTTGGATTAAAAAAATAAATTTTACCTAATTTTTTAAATCTAACTCCTACTATATTTTTCAATTTACTTCCTCCCACATGTTAAATAACAAGTTATCTATACACATATCATAATTTGCATTTTGGTTAAGCCTTTTTTTTGTGTTTTCCACAATGTTTATACAATTTGTGTATATATAATTTTCTTTTGCCTTCTTTAGTAGAATTATATTTATATAATCTAATATTTCAAATATGTCTTCTTTGGATTTATACATTGGTTCTGCTAAGTTTAGTATTTCTATTAAATCTTTTTTGGGTAGTTCATTTACTATGGTTTCTAAATTGTTATATTCTTCCATTTTATCTTTTAATAAAATTGCTTTACTTATGCTTCCTTGAAATGTATCTAACATATTTTCACTAATGTTTGTTAAATTATAATTAGTTTCTAAATAGTTTTTCATTTCTTGATTTGTTAACTTCTTAAAATGAATTATCATACATCTTGATTTTATGGTTGATAAAAATGCATTTTCATTTGAGCCAATTAGTATTATTGTTGAAAACTTAGGTGGTTCTTCTAAAGTTTTTAATAAACAGTTTTGGGCTTCTTTTGTCATACAATCTGCATCATTTATTATATAAACTTTATTGTTCGATATTATTGGTTTTTCTTGTATTTTTTTTTGTAGAAAACGAATTTGTTCTATTTTTATGCTATTTCCATCTGGCTCTAGTAATAGAAAATCTGGATTATTATTTGTATTAAATTCTATACATGATTTACATTTGTTACAATATTTCTCGTCACTTAAACATAATAACATTTTTGCAAATTCTTTGGCAATTAGTTTTTTGCCAATACCAGCAGTTCCTACAAATAGATAACTGTGTGAAGTTTTGTTTCCGCATAACTGATTTTTTAAGTGATTCTTTTATTTCTTCATTTCCAATAATACCTTCAAACATCCTTAAACTCCCTTATTTTATTTCTCCAAATTTGTTTAATGGCCATATTCTAATTGCGACTGTACTTTCTATTCTTTCTAGTGGTATGCAACCAAATGATCTACAATCTGTACTATGGTTTCTATTATCTCCCATTGCAAAAACTGAGTTTTCTGGTACTATAAAATCTGAAAAGCCTACACCTGTAACATCTGTTACTAGTCCTGCTTGTAAGTATGGTTCGTCTAAAACTTCTTCATTTATATATACCTTTCCTTCTTTTATTTCTATATGCTCACCTGGAAGTCCTATTACTCTTTTTATATAACTTCTTTTGCCTATTTCTAAGAAATTATAGAAAAACCAATCTAAACCTGTTCTTTCTTGGTATTTTGCTATTGGATTGTTTTGATCTATTTCTTCTTGAGAGTATTTTAATACTTCTGGCTCTTCAAATGTTATTATTTCTCCTCTTTTTGGTAGTGTTTTTGTGGTTCTTCCCCATCTATTTAGCCATAGTCTTTCGTTTTCTATTAGTGTTGGTTTCATGGATTCTTGCTTTACTATTGTTGGAGTACCTATAAAATATCTAAATAACATTGCAAGTACTAAAGCAATTATTATGCAATATACCCATTCTAGTATTTCTTTTATTTTTGGATTCAAATTAATCTCTCCTTTGTGGAATTTGCGAAAATTATTTTTTGATTTTTTTATACCATATTATTATACATTAAAATTTGTGAGTTAGCAATTAAAAAGCTAAAAAATTTGAAAATTTGTTAGTAAATTGTTTTTTTCGTGTTTAAGATTGATATTAATCTAATTTCTAAATATAAAATAAATAAGATGGTTTATTTAGATTATTTCTATCTTTTATAAACCCTCTTACTGCTTGAATTTTATTTATATTTTTTAGAGATAATTTGCTTTTTTACTTTTTATAATATCTTATTTGTTTTCTTTTTTAAATACTTGTAATAAAAATGTAATATTTCTATTGTGTAGGAATTCTTATTACAACTTCTGTTCCTTCTCCTACTACACTCTTTATATCTATGCTTCCACCATTCTTGTCCAAAATTTCTTTTGCAATAGAAAGTCCTAAACCTGTTCCTCCCATTTCTCTTGTTCTTGCTTTATCTACACGATAAAATCTTTCAAAAATTCGGTTTAAATCTTCTTCTGGTATTCCTATTCCATTATCAAAAACTTTAATATATGCATCATTATATACAAAACCTACGTAAATTTTAATTTCACCATTGTCTTTTGTATATTTAATACTGTTGGTTAAAATATTTAAAACGACTCTTTCTATGTCATCTTTATCTGCATAAACAGGTGGTACATCAGCAGTTACAAAACAATTTACTTTATGATTTTTCTTTTTTATTTCAATTGCTAGTTTATCTTGACATTTTTTAACTAGCTCGCCTAAATCAAAAGGTTCTTTTTTTATTTTCTTTTTATTACTGTCATATCTAGATAATGTTAATAAATCAGTAACAAGTCTTGCCATTCTTCTTGCTTCAGATGCTATAACATTTAAGAACTTATCTTGTGTTTCTTTATCATACTCTCCTTCTAGTAAAGTATCTGCATAGCCCATTATTGAAGTTATAGGAGTTTTAAGTTCGTGAGAGACATCTGCTACAAATTCTTTTTGCATGTTATCTAATTTTACATGTTCTGTTATATCTTGTATTACTGCTATTACTCCATCTGGCCTATCTGATTCGTTTTTAAATGGTGCAAAGAATACATTCATATATTTATCTTCTATTCTAATTCTTTGTTCTGTTGATGTCCAGTTTTCTAAGTATATTATTTTCTCCATATTTATATCTACTTTAAATTTTTTAAATATATCATCAAATGTATTATCTTCAGGTCTTATACTTAAAAACTTTTTAGCAGCTGGGTTTATTAATATTATTTCGCCTTGCATGTTAAATGCTATTATTCCATCTGTCATGTGAAGCAAAATTGTTTCTATTTGATTTTTTTGTGTAGATACTTCGCTTAGTTTTTCTTTTAACTCTGTTGTCATTACACCAAATACACTTTGCAAATCTCCTACATTATTTTTCTTTTTGTTCTTTTTAGTTTTTCTAGGTTCTTTATCTTCTTTGTTTCCTTTTAATCCTATTTTATGGGTTTTGTCTTCTTCTGTAATTTTTTCTGCACTTTTTATTAATTTATTGATTGGATAGATAACAAATCTTGATAAAAAGACAGAAACTAAGACTCCCATAATTGCAAAGGTAACACCTGCAATTGCTAAAGTTACTTTTGTGTCGGTATATAGATTTTTTATTACTGCCTCGCTTATTTCTTGGCCATTTTGGATCAGTAGATTTAGGGCATTTAGTGCATTTAAAAAAAATATTCCAAGTCCGCTTATTATAATTATTCCGATTAAAAAAAATATTAATATAATTTTAAACTGTACATTTTTAAACATATTTTACCTCTTTGCTTTCTTTTTTTTAAATAAGTTTTTTTATTTCGTTATATATTTTATCTTCTACATTATCAATTGAAACTTTTAGAGCATTTTTACCCATTTGTTTTAAAGTATCCTTATTTAATATTATTTCTTCTATTTGTTCATTTAAAATTTTACCATTTAATTCATCGTTTAAAATTATTTTTGCTGCTCCTACTTTTTCTAATACTTTTGCGTTATATAATTGATGGTTATGACTTACATTTGGAAGTGGCACTAAGATTGAAGGTTTACCTAAGTTTGAAATTTCTGTAATTGTCATTGCTCCACTTCTTGATACTATTACGTCTACTACATTCATTACTTCTTCCATATTGTATATATATGGTACTATTTTCATTGATTGAATATTATTTATATTTAATCTTAGATCTTCTATGTTTTGTTTTATTGTATCATATTGTTTTGGTCCTGTTGCCCAGATTATTTGATAATTTTTATTTAACTTTTCTTTTATTATTTCTATTATTGCATCATTTATTTTTTTAGCTCCTTGGCTTCCACCAAATACTAATATTATTGGTTTTGTTTCGTTTAAACCAAAACTTTTTATTATTGATATTTTTTCATTTATTCCATAGTTTTTTCTTTTTATTTTTACTGGTGTTCCTGTACATACTACATTTTTACAGTTTTTTATTCTAGCTATTGCATCTTCAAATGAAACTAAAATTGTATTTGTTTTTTTTGCTAAGAATTTTACGGCTTTTCCTGGAAATGCATTACTTTCATGTAGCAAAGTAGGAATTTTTAGTTTATTTGCTGAAAGAATTGTAGCTCCACAAATATATCCACCTGTTCCTATTACTATGTCTGGCTTAAAGTCTTGTATTATTTTTTTTGCCTCTTTATATCCTTTTATTGTTTTGTACATTTTTTTTATATTTTCTACTGATAGTTTTTTGCTTAGTCCATATGCTTCTATTGTTTTTAGTTCATATCCTGCTCTTGGTACTAAATCGTTTTCTAGTCCTCTTGTTGTTCCTATAAATATTATTTTAGAGTCTTTTTCTTCTTGTTTTATTTTATTTGCAATTGCTAAACCTGGATTTATATGTCCTGCTGTTCCTGCTGCTGCTATAATTACTCTCATTTGCTTTTTTTATGGTATATTAAAATTATTTTAATATACCATTTTCTCCTTTCTAATAATTTTGTTTTTTTATTTAATTATTTTTCGCACTTGCTCTTGATATATTTAGCAATATTCCCATTGTGCAGAGCAAAATAAATAGGGCCGTTCCTCCATAACTAAAGAATGGTAATGGCATTCCAGTAGCTGGCATTGAAGATGTTACAACTGCTACATTTATTATAACTTGAATTGCTACTAATGCTGTTATTCCTATTGCAAGCAGACTTCCAAACATATCTGGTGCACGCATTGCAATTAACACACCTCTCCATATAAATATTCCGAATAATATTAATACTACTGCACAACCAATAAATCCTAATTCTTCACCTAGTATTGAAAATATAAAGTCATTGTGTGGTTCTGGTATGTATAAGAATTTTTGTTTACTTTCTCCTAATCCTGCACCAAATAGTCCTCCTGAACCAATTGCATATAAACTTTGAATTACTTGCCAACCATCTCCTGTTGCATCTTTCCATGGGTCAAGAAATGTGGTAACTCTTTGTAGTCTATATGGTTCTAATATTATTAATAAAATAATTGCTGGAATTCCAACCAAGCCTCCCGTTACTAAGAAATGCCAAAATTTGCATCCAGCCATTATCATCATTATACTACATATTCCTATAATTACGATTGATGCACTAAAGTGTGGCTCTAGTAGTAGTAATCCTATTATTGGTGCTAAAAATAAAATGTGTTTTAAAAATCCTTTTCCATATAGGTTTAATTTATCTCTATTTTTTACTAAAATTCCTGCATAGAAAATTATCATTAGTATTTTTACAATTTCGGAAGGTTGTATTGATAATGTTTCTGTTACATATATCCACCTTTTTGCTCCATTTATGGTTCTTCCTGCAATTAGTACTAGAGCTAGTAAAATTAAAGCTATCCACCATGCATGTTTATAGAATTTTTGATAAAATCTATAATCAATTTTAGATATAAAAAGCATTGCTAAAATACCTAATACAGCAAATATTAATTGCTTTGAAAAATATGAGTAGCTATTTCCGGCTTTCAGCTAATGCAGAAGGTGAACTTGCTGATAAGACCATTATTAATCCAATTGAAAGTAATAATAAGATGGTAATTAATAAAGTAAAATCAATGGGATTATTTAAAAAACTTGAAAAACTTTTTTCTTTTTTCTTTTTCTTTACCATTTTTTCGTTCCTTTCTTTTAGAAAAAGGGATTTTAGGAATGTTCCTTAATCCCTTTTTATTATATAAGAAATTTGTTTTATCTAAAAGTAGATTTATTTTTTTCTTTTATATCGCTTTTAATCCTATTATACATAAAACTAGTGTTAATAAACTAAATACTACTACAACTTTATTTTCCTTCCAACCTAATAATTCAAAATGATGGTGTAATGGTGCCATTTTAAAGAATCTTTTTCCTGTCTTTTTAAAGTATGCAACTTGAATCATTACAGATATTGTCTCTAATACAGGAATTAGTGCAATTATTAATAATAGTAATGGCATTTTTAGGTATAAAGCTAAAGCTGAAATTACTCCACCTAGTAATAATGATCCTGTGTCTCCCATAAATACTTTTGCAGGATGTAAGTTAAACATTAAAAATCCTAAAACTGCTCCTATCATTATACTTCCAAATGTTGAAATTTCAGGAATTCCTGCCATCACTCCAATTACTGTTAAGCATGTTATTATTATTGCACATATACTAGATGAAAGTCCGGTCTATTCCATCTGTTAAATTTATTGCATTTGTTGTTCCTAGTATTACTAAAATTGCAAATGGTATATATAGATAAATTGGTATATTAATATATATTTTTAAAAATGGAATATATGTGTCATTTCCTAAATGTAATCCTTGTGTTAGGTAAACTACATATATTACTGATATTATAAGTAACCCTAACATTTTATAACTTGGTTTTAATCCTTTTGTGTTTCTTAATACTAGTTTTTTAAAATCATCTATAAATCCAATTACTCCAAAGCCTATTGTGAGTATAAGCATTGGTATTAATTTATTTGCTGTTTCATTTTGACCATTTACTGTATAAAAAATATATGCTCCTGTTACAACCACTATCATTGAAATTATCATTATAATTCCACCCATAGTCGGTGTTCCTTGTTTTTTTAAATGAGACTCGGGGCCATCATCCCTTTCTATTTGTCCTACTTTTAATTTTCTTAATATTGGTATAGTAATGAAGCCTAATATTACTGTTATTATGAACGATATGAATAATATATTTGTTTCTATTCTCATTTTACCAAACCTTTCCCCAATATATATAATATGATTATTTTTTCTTTTTGGTTTTTTGTTCTTTTTCTAATTCTTCTATTAATTCTTTTACTATAATTCTTTCATCAAATGGATATTTTTTACCATTTATTTCTTGGTATGGTTCATGACCCTTTCCTGCAAGCAAAATTATGTCTCTTTTGGTTGCCATTTTTATTGCTTCTTTTATTGCTTCTACTCTATCTACTATTACTTGGTATTTTCCTTTTGTTTTCTTTATTCCTTCTTCTATTTGTTCTACTATTTTTTGAGGGTCTTCTGTTCTTGGATTGTCTGATGTTATAATTGTATAGTCCGCTATTCTTCCTGAAATTTCTCCCATTATTGGTCTTTTCGAAGTATCTCTATCTCCTCCACATCCAAATACTGAGATTACTCTACCTCTTGTGTAACTTTTTACTGCTTGTAAAATATTTTGCAAGCTTTCTGGTGCGTGTGCATAGTCTATCATTATTGGTATTTCTCTTTTATTGTCTACTAGTTCAGATCTTCCTGGTACTCTTACTTCTAATAGTGCTTCTTTTATTGTTTCTGCAGATATTGCAAATTTTTGCACAGCACTTATTGCTGCAAGTGAGTTATATACACTAAATCTTCCTGGAATTCCAGTTTTTATTCTTTCATTTCTTGTTCCTAGTTTTACTTTAAAATCTACATAAGAGTTTGTAATTGTTATGTCTTTTGCAATTAAGTTTGCTGGATTGTCTATTCCATATGTCATTATATTACTATCTGGAAATAAATTTGGTATTTTTGCTCCATATAAGTCATCTACATTTACTATTCCATTTTTGCACATTTTGAATAATTTTAATTTTGAATTAAAGTAATCTTCCATGTTAGGATGTTCATTTGGACTTATGTGGTCTTCTGAGAAGTTTGTAAATATTACTTCATCAAAATCACATCCATCTACTCTGTTTAGTTTTAGGCTTTGTGATGATACTTCCATTACAACTACTTCTACATTTTCTTCTACCATTTTGGCAAATATTTGTTGTAGTTCTAAGCTTTCTGGTGTTGTTCTGTCACTGTCTTTTATTTTTTTACCATTTATATATATGCAAATTGTTCCTATTAACCCTACTTTTTTTCCTGCTTTTTCTAATATTTCTTTTATCATAAATGTTGTTGTTGTTTTTCCTTTTGTTCCTGTTACTCCTATTAGTTTGAATTTTTTTGATGGGTTTTTATAGAAGTTTGCTGACATAATTGCTAGGGCTTCTCTTGTGTTTTTTGCCATAACAACTACTATATCTTGTGGTATGTTTATTTCTTTTAAATTACATCCTTCTTCTACAACAATAGAGTTTGCACCATTTTTTATTGCATCTTCTATAAATTTATGTCCATCATTTGAAAATCCTTTGATTGCAACAAATGTATATCCCTCTTTTATTTCTTTAGAATTTTTTTCTATTCCTTTTATTTCTATACTTAAATCTCCTCTTGCTTTTAGGCCTTCTAATCCTACTAATATTTCTTTTAGTTTCATTTTTATCAATCCCTTCAATTATAGATAAAAAATTAATTATAATTTTTTAAATGTTAATTTTTTTACATTATATAACTATTTTGGTTTTTTGTATAGTTTTTTTTGATATTTTTTTATCTATTTAAATTTATTAATAATATTATCTTTTTATGAATTTTATAAATTTTAAATTAATTAAAGGAGCTTTGTTTTTAGCTCCTTTGGTTTGTTTGCATTTTCATTTCACAATATTTGCATCTATATATTTGTTTTTCTTCGTCTGTTAGTATAAATATTTGGTCTAGATCTTTTTCTTGAGATGTTATACATCTTGGGTTTTGACATTTTACTAGGTTTACTATTTTTTTAGGTTTTGTTACATGAAATTTTTTTATTATTTTGTCATTTTTTACTATGTTTATAGTAATGTCTGGGTCTATAAATCCTAATATATCTAAATTTACATTAATTTCTTTATCTATTTTTATTATGTCTTTTTTTCCCATTTTATTACTTTTGGCATTTGTTATTATTGCAACTTGACAATCTAAATCTTTTAGTTTAAGTGCTTTATATATTTGAAGACCATTTTTTGCTTTTATGTGATCTATTACAATTCCATTTTTTATACTATCTATGTTCATTTTTATACCTCCAACATTTTTAAAATTAGTGCCATTCTTATATATTTACCATACTTTACTTGTCTAAAATATGCAGCTCTTGGGTCATCATCTACATCTACTGAGATTTCGTTTACTCTAGGTAGTGGATGCATTATAGTTAAATCTTGTTTAGCATTTTTTAGTTTTTCTTTATTTAGTATGTAGTAGTCTTTAAATCTTATATAGTCTGCTTCATCAAAAAATCTTTCTTTTTGAACTCTAGTCATGTATAGAATGTCTAATTTATCTATATATTCTTCTATGTCATTTGTTTCTATGTATTCAATTTTATTTTTTTCAATTATGTCTTGTTTTATATATTCTGGTGTTTTTAGTTCTTTTGGAGATATTAATACTAATTTTATATTTTTGTATCTGCTCATTGCTGTAATTAAAGAATGTACTGTTCTTCCAAATTTTAGGTCACCACAAAGTCCTATGCATAGGTTATCTAGTCTCCCTTTTTCACAACTTATTGTAAGTAAATCTGTTAAAGTTTGTGTTGGGTGATTGTGCCCTCCGTCTCCTGCATTTATTACTGGTACTATTGATTTTTGGGCTGCAACTAGTGGTGCTCCTTCTTTTGGGTGACGCATTGCTATTATATCTGCATAAGCTCCTACTACTCTTACAGTGTCTGCTACACTTTCTCCTTTTGCAGTAGAACTTGAATTTGCTTCTGAGAAGCCTAATACATTTCCTCCTAATTCTAGCATTGCTGATTCGAAACTTAGTCTTGTTCTTGTGCTAGGCTCAAAAAATAAAGTAGCTAATTTTTTTCCATTACATTTACCGCAAGTATTTTTCTTTGTTTTGGATAATGTCTTTAGCTACTTTTATTAATTCATCAATTTCTTGTTTGTTTAAATCTTTTATATCAATTAAATTTTTCATGGCTCTTTTCCTTCCAAAAATAAATTTTTTTCTTTTATTTATTTTTATCAGAAAAGTTTGATAGTTGTCAAGTTTTTTAACTTTATATTCTATAATTAATTCATATTGCTTTTATCTTTCTTGATTTTCCTTAAAAGTTTTTAACATTTTTTTAGCATTTTCGTTGTCTGGGTCTATTGCAATAAGTTGTTTTAGCTGTTCAACTAACTCTCCTTCATCATTTTCTGTTTTTGCTATTGAAATTAATTGCTCTCTAAATTCTATGTTTTTAGGAAATTTATCGAGTGCTTCATATGCCCATAGTTTTGCATCTTCAAAATTTCCTACTTTTTTTGTGTATATATTAATTGTAAATATGTTATAGGACTACCTGCTTGCTTAATTAATAATTCTAATTCTTCTATAGCTTCATCTATTTTTCCTGCTTTAAAATAAACATATGATAATAATCGTCTTTTTTCATGAGATCTTTGCGGATTTGATGCAATTTCACTCTTGTACCTATTTATCATCATTTCGTATTTTGTTTTTTTGGTTTTCTCTTTTTTGTTTTCACTTTTTTCTATTTCTTCTTCTTCATTTGTCTCTTTGTTTTTTTCTTGTTCTTCTTGATTTTCTTTTTCTTCTTTGCATTTTTTTGGTTCTTCTTGATTTTGATTATTTTCTACTTGCTGTATTTTCGTATTCTTGTTTTTTGCTTTTTTTGTGTTGCTACTTTTTCTTCTTGGTATTTGTACTCCTAATTCGTTTAGAATATCATCTATACTACCTAGAAGACCTAGTTTTTTCCTTTCTTCATCTAATTGTCTTATTTGTTCTTCATCAACGACTGTTTTATTTATATATGCACTTAGCTTTAATAAAATTGCTTTTTCTATAATGTTATCTTCTGAATTTTTTATAAATTCTTTTAAATTTGCTATTGCTTCTGAAATTTTGCCATTGCTTATTGATTCTTTTGCAGATTTTCTAAGATTTAATCTTTTCTCATACTCTTGCAATTGATCAATTGGTATGCCTAGTTCAAATGATATTGATTCTATATCAAATCCTTTATTTATCAATCTTATTATTTCTTCTATTTGTTTTTGGTTATTCATTTATATTTTTTTTACTCCTTATATTTTTTTATATTTCTATATTTTTAACTTTTTACATAATATATTATTTTACATAAAATATCAACTGTTTTATTATAAATTCTTATGCAATATTTTGAAGCTGATGAAGGAGCTATGGAGGTACCGGAAGTTAACTTTGATTAAAACGAGAAGAAGATAGCAGATTTGCTATCTTCTTCTCGTTTTAGTAATATATAAAATAAAAAATCATTCTAATAATTAACATATACTTTACTTCCTTTATTAACTGTTATTCCTGCTTGCGGTATTTGATTTGTAACTTTTGTATTTTCTTTATCCATATCTTCAGTTTCGTTATTTATCACTATTTCTAATTCATTTTCTTTTAGTATTTTTTGAGCTTCTATAATAGTTTTTCCTAATATATCTGGAGTTTGTATCTGCTCTATTGTTTCAATTTCATCTGTGTTTGCTTGGTTTACTTCTAAATATGGAAGTACTTCACTTAAAATTTGACCTCCTACTGGGGCTGCAACACCTCCTCCTTGTATTATGCCACAATTATTGCAGTTAAAATCTTTAAAAAAATAAATTTAACAAAATAGCTAAATTTAAGTATTTTATAAATTAAAAATAATTTCTATTCTATTTTTAGAATATACTTTTATGTTATTTATAATTTCTTTCAAAAAGTCATTTGTCATACAATTTTTTTTGAAATTTTGTGCGAACTCTTTTATTTGCTTTTCATCTAGTTGATATTTATCATTTTGTTTTAGTTCTTCTAACAAGTTTTTATATTTGGTTATTTCTTTTTTGGTTTCTTCATATTCTTTTTTGAACTTTTCTACTGTTATATATTTTTCACATTTTTTCTTATACAAAATTCTTTTCTTTCTTTCTAGTCTTTCTTGTTCGTTTTGGTATTCTTTAATTTTTTTCATATCCTCATCATTTTCTTTGTAGTACTCAATTATTTTATTTGTTGCTTTATCTATTTCAATTATGTTTAACTTTTTAGCAACTTCATTTTTTACTATTTGATTCAAGTGCTTTTCTAAAATATGTGTTTCGTTATTACATTTTTTCTTATATAATAGGCTACAATTAAAACTTGCACTATCATATAAAAATCTTTGTTTATCTGCTGACTTATAAACTTTATATTGAAATTTTCTTTTACACTGTCCGCAATAAACTAAATCTCTAAGTAAGTATTTATGTGTTACACTTTTTCTACCTTTTTTTCTTTTTTTTATTTCTTGTACTTTATTGTATATTTCTTTTTCAATTATTGCCTCATGTGTATTTTCTTTTATTATCCAATTATCCATATTATTATTTCTCACACAAATTTTTGTTATGTAATTTGTTTTATATTTATTCATTACTGTATTTCCAATATAAAATTGATTTCTCAAAATATCATTTATTTGCTCTGCACTCCATTTTTTAGTGTGATTTTTCATTTTCATATACCTGCTTGGATTTTTTATTTTTTTATTATTAAGATATTCTGCTATTTGACTACTTGTTTGTCCGTCTATATACATGTTATAAATATTTCTTATATTATCTGCTACCTTTTCATCTATAGCAATTTCATGTTTATCAGTATCTAGCTTTTTATAGCCATAAGGAACTTGATTTTCTACAAACTGTCCTAACTCTTTCATTGCTCTTTTATTTGCTTTTATTTTTTTTGATATATCAGCAATATAGTATTGATTTGCAATTCCTCTTAACATTATTGTATCATCTATTTCGTATCTTTTTCCACTATCTATAAATTCTGTTACTGAAATAAATCTTACATCATTATCTGGAAAAAATATTTCTGTATACCAACCTGTTTTATTTTTATTACGAGTTAATCTACTTATATCTTTTACAATTACCATATTTATAAATCCTCTTGATATATCTATCATCATCTGATCTAATGCTGGTCGTGAATCTATTATTCCAGAATATCCATTGTCTACATATTCTTTTACTATCTTATAACCATTTGTTATAGCATATTTTGTTGTTATTTCTCTTTGTGCCTCTATACTATTATTTTTTTCATCATGCTCTTTTGATAATCGCAAATATATACCCGCTTTGTATTCTTTCATTTAGGCCTCCATATTTAAAATATTATATCTATAATTTATATATATTTTATTTTCATTATCTATTTGAATATTATAAATTAGTTCTGATATAATATCTTTATTAATTTCTTTTATATTTAAGATCCTATCTACTAACTCATTTACTTCTTTTTCCTTTAAAACTGGTTTACTATTTTCTTCTTTTGTTAAGATTTCTAACTCTTTTTTTATTCTACCTTTTTTATTTAATTTTTCTTTATAATATTTTTTATAGTCTTCTTTATCTAATAAATCTTGTTTATAATCTAAGTAAAGTATTTTTATTTCATTTTCTATTTTTGTTAATTCTTTATTTAATAATTTTTTACTGTTATTATAACTACTTACCATATATTTATTATTTCTATTTATGATTAGTTGTTTTATTTTTTCCTTATCAACTAATTTTTTCATTACCTCTTTTAAATTTCTACAAACTAATTGATTAAGTATATCCTCATCAAATCCTCTACTACCTTTTATACAGTTTTTTCCTTTATATTTTTTCAAACCATTTAGACAGCAAATTTTTTTTGATTTTAATTCATTTGTATTATTTCTCTTATATTCAACTTTTAATGTCATTTTTTCTCCACATTCTTTACATTTTACAAGTCCATTTAATTTCCACTCATGTTTTTTTCTTTTTATTGTTTTATTCATATTTCTTAATCTTTGTACTTTTAAAAAAAGCTCTTCTGTAATAATTGGTTCATGTGTGTTATATACTATTTTCCAATCTTCTGGATGGATATATTTTACTTTTTTAGATTTATAGCTTAAATTTATTCTTTTTCCGTACTCTGTATGTCCTAAATATACTTTATTACATAGCATTTTTCTTAATGTATCTTCTCTCCATTTATACCTTGTTTCGCCATTATTTTTATTATTATTAGGACTTGGTATTTTTTTTTCATTTAATTTTTCTACTATTTGCGTAAGTGACTTTCCTATACTATATTCTTCATATATTTTTTTTACAACTTTTGCTTGTTCTTCATTTATAACTAATTTGTGCTTATCTTCTATTGACTTCTTATATCCGAAAAGGTGCAATAGCACCTAAAAACATTCCTTTTTCTTTTCTTGCCCACAAACTAGATTTTATTTTTCTTGAAATGTCTTTACTATACCAATCATTTATAAGAGTTTTGAATTGTATCATATCATTATTTGAATTCTTTATTCCTGTATCTACATTATCTAATACAGATATATATCTTATATCTCTTTCTAGAAAATATAGCTCTATATAATAATTGGCCTCAAAACTATTTCTTGAAAGTCTTGATAAATCTTTTGTAATAATGCAATTTATATTTCCTTTTTCTATATCTTGAATCATTCTTTGAAAATCCGGTCTGTTTGTATTTAGTCCTGTATAACCATCATCAATATAATAATCTACTATAAAAAAATCTTCTCCTAATTCTTTTACTCTCCTTTCTATTATATTTTTTTGACTAACTATACTATCACTTACATCTTTGTCTCCATCTTCCTGGGACAGTCTCAAATAAGCTGCAACCTTATATTTTTTATTCATAACTATAGCACCTCTTTTTTTCGAGGCATACATATTTAATATTTTTTTATTGTTGTTATCTAATTACAAATGTACAAATTCTATTTTATTTGTGAAATTGCATATCTACATATTACCTCATATAATTTATCTATATTTTGTACAGTTTCTATGCAACTTGTTATTACTGTGTATTTTTTATTATTTATTTCATATGTTACTTTATTTACTTTTTTTTCATTTCCTTCTTTCATAAACATATACACCTCCTATTTCTCTTAAAAAATATTAATGTCAAAATAGATTTATTCCTAATTTTTTAATCTTTATATTAGCATTTTCCTTTATTGCTTATAATTTTTTTTTGACACAAAAAAATGATAGAAAATGTTATTTTTTGCATTTTCTATCATTTATCTCGTTTTTCCTCATATTCAGTGCTTATGAAATTATTTATCGTGTAATTCATATTGTATTTATTTATTGTTATTTTACTATGTCTTTTAAATTTTTATATTTAATATAAAAAACTATCATGCCTACAAAAGCTATTACTATAAATATTTTTATTCCTGTTGTGATTCCTGCTGCTGGTAATACTTTATTAGTAACTTTGTTATTAATCTGACCTGTATGATTTTCTATTGTTGTATTTGTATTTACATTATTTTGTAGTTGATTTTCATTTGCTGGTTTGCTTTCTATACTATCAACATTTATTGTAACCTTAGTTATATTTCCTGCTAAATCACTCAATTCTAATGTCTCAATTTTATTTTCATAAAATATCTTTCTTAATGTTAATCTATCTTCTGATAATGTCCATTCTTTCAATTCTAGTAACTCTTCATTTGCTTTTATCGTTACTTGAACTGCCTCTGCATTATTTATCTTTTCATATTCTAGCTCTATTTTAGGTGCTTCTTTATCTATCCAACTTACTTTTGCTGTATTTGTTCCTGTATTTCCTTCTGAATCAACATATTCAAATGTAAATGTTCCATTTTTATCAAAGACATATTGATTACTTCCTTGATTATTGGTTATAGTCACATCATTTTTATTGAATGTAATTGTTGCTGTAACGTCTTTATTAGTTAATTGCGTATTGTCATAAGAAATTATAGACGTTATTTCTTCTACTTCTTTAGTTACTGTAATTTTGCATACTGCCGTATATTCTCCATCTTGTGTTATTACAGTTATATTAGCTGTTCCTTCTCCTACTGCTGTTACTACTCCATTATTTACTGTTGCTACATCTGTATTGTCTGAAGTCCAACTTACATTTTTATTACTTGCGTTACTTGGATTTATTGTTGCAACCAGTGTTACTGTTTCTCCTATTTTTAGTTCTTCATTTTGTGAACTTAATGTCACGCTTTCTACTTTTATTTCTTCTGGCTCTGGATCTGGTTCCGGTTCTGGATCTGGATCTGGTTCCGGTTCTGGATTTTCTTTTGGTATTACAGTAATTTTGCATATTGCTGTTTTATTTCCATCTTGTGTTGTTACAGTTATATTTGCTGTTCCCTCTCCTACCGCTGTTACTACTCCATTATTTACTGTTGCTACATCTGTATTGTCTGAACTCCAACTTATATTTTTATTACTTGCGTTACTTGGATTTATCGTTGCAACTAATGTTACTGTTTCTCCTATTTCTAATTCTTCGTTTTGTGAATTTAATGTTACACTTTCTACTTTTATTTCTTCTGGCTCTGGATCTGGATCTGGTTCTGGTTCCGGATTTTCTTTTGGTATTACAGTAATTTTGCATATTGCTGTTTTATTTCCATCTTGTGTTGTTACAGTTATATTTGCTGTTCCCTCTCCTACCGCTGTTACTACTCCGCTATTTACTGTTGCTACATCTGTATTGTCTGAACTCCAACTTACATTTTTATTACTTGCGTTACTTGGATTTATTGTTGCAACTAGTGTTACTGTTTCTCCTATTTTTAGTTCTTCATTTTGTGAATTTAATGTCACGCTTTCTACTTTTATTTCTTCTGGTTTTGGATCTTGATTTCCTGGCATATCAATAGAATTTCCACCTACAGATATTAAATTTGATTCATAATTTTCTAAAGCATCTTTTAATTCTTGGTTTAACTTATCTGATTCATCATCTTTAGAATCGTCAAATTCCCATTTAAAATCTCCACCATTCAAACGTCCAGCATATTTTTCAACTTTCTCTTTTGCCTCTTCTGGGGAATCAACTTTATATTCATACATTATACTTGAAGTATCAAAATTATTGTATTTATTCCCACCCTGTAATGAAGTTACTGAATCTGGTACTTTTTCATCTATACTTGATACTTCATATGCATCAAAATTTTTATTATCTAGTGAATATGGTATATATGAATCTTGTCCAATCATATAATTGTTATATGCTTTTATCATACCTCCATCTTCTTTAGAAAATGTTCCACTTGTATCAGAACCTTGCATAGATATCATCATTGGTTTTTTACAATTTCTAAAATAGTTTCCTTCAACTAAAACAGATGAACCTAAGCATGCTCCCACACCAAATTTTGAATTTCCATCATAATAGTTATTATATACATGTGCAGAATAAAATCTAATTCTTGGGTGTCTTGAGTCTGAATGATCATACCAATTATGATGATATGTTATATATAATCCATCAGTTGTATTTTCACTTAATCCTAAAAGATTACTTTTTCCTGTATCAAAAAAATGATTATATGAAAATGTTATATATGTTGATTTTTTACAATCTAGAGCTCCATCACCTTTTTCTTGATCTGAATCGCTTCCTGGTTCTCCATAAAACAAATCGCAATTATGTACCCATATATGGTCATTTTCTTGTTGAAGACCAATACTGTCTCCTTCATCACTATCTGTTAGCATTACAGCTATATTTCTAACTTCTACATTTGTTGCATTTTTTATTCTGATGCCATAACCATATAATGTAGCATCTTCGCCAATTCCTTCGAGTGTTATTCCACAATTTATTCTTTTATCTGAACCACTTCCACTAATAACAATGTCTCCACCATCTAATAAAACTGGATCTGTTACTTTTCCTATAAATCTTATATCAAGTGGTTTTGATTCATATCCTTTTTTATATAAATCTAAAATATTTTGTAACCCTTGTGCTGTTTCCTTTTTGCCACTTGAACTTGTTTGAACTTCTAAAGAAACTGTATTTTTTGTTTCTTCTGTTATATATATGACATTTGCATTTTCTTTTAAAGTACCATCCATATTGTATGCACCTGTTGTTTCTCCATTAACCCATGCAAATCCACTTCTATCGTATGCTTCTACTGTTATAGTTTCAGATTCGAATTGTTTACTTATATCTTCTTTATCATTGACTATTGGTACAATTTTAAATTTATACTTTCCTTCTTTTAGTCCAACAGCGTCTGCTCTCCAATAAACACTTGTCCCATCCTTATATTTTCTAATTAATTCATTATCTAATTGTTCATAATTGTTTGATTGGTCTGCTTCATTATGTATATATACATTATATCCTGTTGCCTCATCAACATTTTCCCATTCAATATATGCTGACTCTAATCCACTTTCTACTGTTTTTTGTATTACATTAGAATTATTTGCATTTAAAATGTCACCATCTAATATTGTAATTTTAGTATTAACTTTTAAATAATTTGATAATATTACTATTAATATCAATATAATTATAATTACTAGACTTATAATTAATTTGCTTTTGTTTTTTAAAATATTTTTTACCATATTTCCTCTCCTTAGTATTTTATATAATAATATTTTTATCCATCTTTTTTATTATACAATATTTTATTATTTTTAACAATATTTTTTTAATCATATTTTATAAACATTTATTTTAGTATTGATGATAACATTGCATTAAAAAAATATATACTTTTTTAGCTAAAATCCCTTATTCTTAGCAATTTTAAAACATACTTACTTTTTTTACTTCCATAAGATAGCCCATAGATGATGTCCTCCTTCTCCTGTTGGATTATATAGAGTAACTAACAAAACTAATTGTGGATCATCTATTGGTGCAACTCCGTAAAAAAGATGTAACATATTTATTTGTATTTACTCCATCTTCTGATGTTCCTGTTTTACCACCAATTCTATATCCTGCAACTTTTGCATTTTTACCAGTTCCTTCTGATACAACAGATTCCATCATACTTAATACTTTTTGAGAAGTTTCTTTAGAAATTACTGTTCCATTTGTTTTTACTTCTATATCTTTAATTTCTTTTGTCTTGCTATCTATTATTTGTCTTACTACTCTTGGTGTTACACTTGTTCCACCATTTGCAATAGAAGATACTGCTGTAACTAACTGAATAGGTGTTATTTCAAATCTTTGGCCAAAACTTATTGTTGCAAGCTCTACTGGTCCTGCCTTTTCTTTGGCTAGGAATATACTTCCTGCTTCTCCTGGTAAATCGATACCTGTTTTTTGTAGTAGCTTAAATTTTTCTAGATATTCATAATATTTAGTTACTCCTAAACTTTGGCCTAATCCTATAAATACTGGATTACAAGAATTCATTAATCCTTGCCTTAAACTCTCGCTTCCATGTGGTCTATAATATCTCCAACATTTTATTCTTACTCCGGAAACTTCTATTCCTCCTGTACATGTAAATTGTCCTTCTTTGTCTATATCTGTGACTAATCCTTCTTCTATTGCTGCTGATGCTGTTATTAATTTAAATACTGATCCTGGCTCATATGTATCGGCAATTGCTTTATTTCTCCATACTGCTTGTAAATTTTTTGTTTTTTCTTCTTGGCTAATTGTTCCCCATATTCCTTTTAATTCTTCTGTATATGCTTCATAAGGTTCATTCAAGTTATATGATGGGTATGTTGCCATTGCTAGGATATCCCCATTTTTTGGGTTCATTATTACTATATTTCCACCATCTGTACATTTATTATCGATACATGCTTCTTCTAAGTATTTTTCTGCTATAGATTGAATGTTTAGGTCTATAGTTAAAACCAGGTCATTTCCATCTATTGCTGATATGTAGTTTTCGCCTTCAGTTCCTATTTCTTTTCCTTTTGCGTCAGTATGTCTTTGTATTGCTCCTTTTTTTCCTTTTAATTCTTCATCATATTTTGCTTCTATTCCATCTAATCCTTGGTTATCACTACCACAAAAGCCTATAATTTGTGATGCTAAATTATTGTATGGGTAATATCTTTTTGTGTCTTCATCTATGTTTATTCCTGAATTTATATTGTTTTCTTTCATCCATAAGCGTAGTTTATCTGTTTTTTCTTTTTCTACTTTCTTTACTATGGTTTCAATTGAACTAATTTTTGTTACTTTTTTTAGAGTTTTTTCATAATCTAATTCAAATATATCTGATAATGCTTTTGCTACTTTTTCTTTGTCCTCTTTTGCAATATTTCCTGGGTTTACTGTAACTGTTTCTACAGTACTACTTACTGCTAATATGTTATTTTTTGTAGTATCATAAATTGTACCTCTTTTGGGATTTATGCTTCTATCTAATGTTTGTTGTTCATATGCCAAATTAGATAGTTCTTTTCCTTGAATTAATTGAATATATCCAATTCTACAAATTAAACATATAATTATTATAAAAGTTATAAAAAGTGTTGTTCTCATCTTTTTTTTACTTGAAAGTTTTGTTATTCTCATAATAAAACACCTCTTAATAATATTTATTAAGGGTGTTTTATTTTATTCTTATCTATTAAATATCTTATCAATTAATTGTTCAAACCAATTTTTTTCTTTTTCTATTACAACTTCTTCTGAAGCTGGTTCTACATAGTCTTTTTTTGGTAGTTGTACATATACGGTTTGCTTATTTGTTAATTTTTGCATTCCTAATTTTTCTTTTGCTTCTTTTTCTATGTTATTTAAATTTAATCCGTTTTCTATACTTACTTCTAATTGTTCGTTCTCTTTTTGAAGAGATGCTAACTCAGTTTTTAATGTTTGTATTTGACTGAATTTTTCATTTATTTGTGAGGTTCTATAACTTATGGTTAGTAACAACATAAAAATACCTGCAATAACAAAAGTAACTTTTACTTGTTTCGTTTTTTGTTCTTTTGATAGTTTGATATCTTGTCTTGGTAAATCTTCTACTACTTTTAGCTTTCTTTTTTGGCTATGTCTTTTTTCTTTTATGTCAGGTTCTAATTTTCTTGGTGATGTAGTATATTCATACCTTGTTCTTGCCACAAGTTTTCCCTCCTTTACTATAATTTTTCAAAAATTCTAAGTTTTGCACTTTTACTTCTTGGGTTTTTTTCTTGTTCTTCTTGGTTTGCACTTATTGGTTTTTTTGTTATTATCTTTCCTAAAGATTTTGCATTACATACACAATATGGTAAATCTTTTGGACAAGTGCAATGTCCTTTTGCTTCTATAAATGCTTTTTTTACTGCTCTATCTTCTAATGAGTGAAAGGTTATTATGCATAACCTACCACCTGGTTTTAAACTTTCTATACTTTGCATTACAGTATTAAATAATGGTTCTATTTCATTGTTTACTTCTATTCTAATTGCTTGAAATGTTCTTTTAGCAGGATGTCCATCATTTTGTTTTGATTTAGGTATTGAACTTTCTATTATTTCTACTAGTTGTTTTGTTGTTTCTATTTGTTTTTGTTTTCTTTGCTCACATATTTTTCTTGCTATTTGTCTTGAAAATCTTTCTTCTCCATATTCATATATTATTTTGGCAAGTTCTTCTTCTTTATAATTATTTATTATGTATTTTGCTGTTAATTCTTGGGTTCTATCCATCCTCATATCTAGTTCATTTTCTCCTAAGTAGCTAAAACCTCTGTTTCTTTCATCTAGTTGATATGAAGATACTCCTAAATCTAAAAGAATTCCATCTACTGCTTCTATTTCAAGTTCGTTTAATATTTTTCTTATATCATCATGATTTCCGTGAATAAGTTTTACATTTTCATATTGTTTTAAGTTTTCTTTTGCTGCTTTTAGGGCTTCAAAGTCTCTATCTATTCCTATTAATAGACCTTTTTTTGATATTTTTTTTACAATTTCTTTGCTGTGTCCGGCTCCTCCGAATAGTTCCGGTCTACATATATGCCATCAGGTTTTATATTTAACCCTTCTATACATTCTTTTAACATTACTGGTATATGCTTAAAATCCAATTTATGCACCTCTAATATTTGCTCTACTAATTTAAATTCAGCTGGTAATTAAAGAAAATTACCAGCTGTTATTTATTAAAAAATTTAAGTATTCTTTTCTTTTGATTTTTTTTTATTTTCTTAAGTAAAATCTTCTTTAGTTTTTTATTTAAAAGCTTTTGTATTTTTTCTTTGCTTTTTCTTTTTAGGTATTTTAATTATTTCTTTTGAAACCTTTTTTTAGAATTTATCTTTTGTGTGTTTAAAAGCTTTTGTATTTTTTTCTTTTGTATTTTAGTTTCTTTTGTACCTTTTTCTTTTGTAAATTTATATAAACTTTTTTAAAAGTTATATACCAAGCATTGTTAAATTTTTGGCAATTTCGTCTGCTGAAATGTTTTCATCACATTTTTGCCAAATTTCTTTGTTCCATATTTCTAGTCTAGTTCCAACACCAATAATTACTGCTTCTTTGTCTAATGATGCAGCTATTCTTAAATTGTTTGGTATTAAAAATCTTCCTTGTTTATCTATTTCACATTCTGTTGCTCCTGATAAGAAAAATCTTACAAAGTTTCTTGCATTTTTATCTGATAGCGGTAATGATTTAAGTTTTGTTTCGAAATTTAACCACTCGTTTTGTGAAAAAGCAAATAAACATCCATCTAACCCTTTTGTTACGATGAACTTCTCTCCCATGTCTTGTCTTAGCTTTGCAGGCATTATTAATCTTCCTTTTGCATCTAGAGAATGCTCGTATTCACCTATTAGCAATTAAATTTCACCCCTTTTCACTTTCTACCACTTTGTACCACTTTTCTCCACTTCAATTAAATTTTAATATAACTTTTTGTTTTTTGCAAGTGTTTTTTTGAATTTTTTTATTTTTTTATTAATATTTTATTTAATTTTAACTTTTTTAAAAAATGGCTTAACTTTTACATTAACTTTTATGATATTGTCAGTGTCACATAATAAGTAATTTCATATTAGTAGTTCATTTTATTTTTGTTATATAGTTGCTATACTTTTTATATCAATATATAAGGAGGAATTGAATGAATACTCACGAACGAAATCTAAGAAAAAGTATAGGTAAAAAGATTAAATTAGCAAGAGCTAAATCAGAATACACTCAAGAACAACTAGCAGAAAAATTGTCTCTTTCTCCAAGATATATTAGTCAATTAGAACGTGGTATTGCTTTTGGAAGTGCTAGTACAATTATTAGTATTTGTAAGACTTTAAATATCAATTCTGATTTTCTTTTTGATGATTTAATAAAAAATGATAATCCTATACCTAATAAAATGATAGACGATAAATTTTTAGAAAATTATTTAAAATTAAATGATAATAATAAAAATGTAATTAATTTCTTAGTAAGCGATTTAGTGAAATTTCAAAATATGCCTAACAATAGTAAAGAAGCTAAATAAAAAATCCTAACTTTATTAGGATTTTTTATTTTTTAGTTTATTGTTGTACTTGTTGCACCTGTTCCTACTACATCTTCTTGAAGTGATCTCCATGTGTTGCATCCTACTATTCCATCTGCTGCTAGCCCTCTTGATCTTTGGTAACTAATTACTGCTTCTCTTGTGGCTGAACCAAATATTCCATCTAGTCCGTTGGTTCTATAACCTAATGTGTTTAAATCGTCTTGTGCAATTAATACATAATTACTTAAGCTTCCTCTTTTTAACTGTGGGTAACCTCCTGTAGCACAAGCTGGTTTGCCGAAATCTTTTGTCGAAATGTACCCACGTAGGAGTTAGTGAAAGAGGCTCAACATAATACCAAACTCCTGAATTATTAGCACTATTCCATAATCTTGTTCGTTCTCTTGATGATAATGTTTGGCCTACATCAAATGCTACTCCTGCATAATGTTGTGATTATGCTCACACAGTTGAACCACTTTTTGTGCAAAAGATAATTGCCAAAACACAATTCTTTTTTGCATTTGTTATTATATTAATTTTTTATTATATTAGCTTATCAACATCTATTTTTAATTCAAATTTTACAGATTTGTCGTGATAAATATAAATTTTATCGATTAGCATATTTAGTATTGCTTTATCTGGTACTTCCGCTTCTATAATTT
>CALXUW010000081.1 GCA_944391795.1 uncultured Clostridia bacterium | reverse complement strand
GGCATATCTTTTCTATTTTTAAATATATATTTTTTATTTTCTTTTTTATATAAAGATTTATCATCGAAAGTAATATTTTTTTCTTTATATGTTTCAATTAATTTTTCTTCTATTAAAGCTTTTTCTTCCTCATTTAGTTCTCCAAAAATTAAATTAAAAAATCCAATTAATTTTCCTATTTTAGTTGCTAAATATCCATTTTCTCCATCCTCTATACTTTCTTTCCTAATTTCCAGTATATTAATATATGTACTAGAATTTGGTCCTATAATAATTCTTGTACCTTTTAATTGCTCGTTTAAACTAACATATTCTCTTTCTGGATCAATAATATATTGTTTAATTCCTATTAATCTATATCTTAAAATTAATAATTTGGTGTAAAAAGATTTTCCTGCTCCGCTTGTACCAAATATACATATATTGGCATTTTTATATTTTTGTGTATCATATCGATCAATAAAAACTAGTGATTGATTATATATGTTGGTTCCTATAAAAATACCTTCTTCATCAAAAATAGTAGAAGATATAAATGGATATGTAGATATTAAACTAGATGTTAATATATTTCTTTTCGCTACATTTTTTATAAGTTTATGATTTTGCATAATTGGCAGACAACTTTTAAATATTTCTTCTTGTCTAAAACTTGCTCTTCTTGTTTGTAATCCTTTACTTTGAGATATCCCTTCAATCTTACTTATTAAATATTCTAATTCTTTTATATCCTCTGCATATACTAGTAAATACATATACAAATAATACATTTCTTCATTATTTACTTGCATTTCTTTCCTTATATATTTGGCATCTCCATAAATAGATGTAGCTATGTCTATATCTTGTCTATTTTCATGATTTTCCTTAACTTCTAATCCTACATTTCCTATATGATAAGTTAATTCTCTTATTACTCTATAAGAATCTTGCTTTTCGTAAAAAATAGATATATCTACATTTATATTACTTTCTATAATACTTTTTAATATAATATCTGTTTGTTCTCTATAATAATCTACTATTATAATTCCTGTATAATATATATTATCAATTTCTATATATTGAGGATTTTGAAGATTTATATATGCAGGAGAAATTTTATCTTTTTCAAATATTGTTCCTTCCAAAATTTTTAAATTTCTTTCATTATTTTTTTTATTAAAAAATTTTTTTATTTTTAGTCCTCCTTTTTATAATTTTTATTAAAGTATTTTTTAGTGTTTAAAAATGAATAAAATATTTTTAATACTTCTTCTTTTTCTTCTACTGCATTCACTTTGTTTCCACATCTAGATAAACATTCTTTTATTTTTAAATATTTTTCATTTAATTCTTGTTTGATAATTTCTATATTTTTTTCTTTTTTGTTAAATGATTGATTTTTAATAATGATATAAAATTTCTTTGAAGATGATTTTTTATTATTATTTAGATTAGAAATATATTGAATATAATTTTCAGATAGATTTTTTAAATATTTATTTTCTTTTTTTAAAATATTTTTTTTTATTTTTGAAATATGATGAGTTAAATCTTCTTTATTACTTTGAATTAAAATTTGAATATCAAATTGACAAGTTTTAAAAAAAATTTTATAAGAATTTAAAATGGCCTCTTTTTCTAAATCAGATTTTAAATTATAATTAATCGGTGTAACTTGTAATATTTTTACATATGTATGATTTTCGATTTCAATAATCCCATCTTTGAAAATTTGATAAATAGGAATCCAATCTTGAACAGTTTTATTTTTTATTTCTTATCACTTCCTTTGAAAGCATTTTACATTATTTTACAATTATTGTCAATAAAAAGTTTTTGACATTATTCGACAATTTTTTTGTATAATTTTTTTCTTTTTGAGCATAATAAAAATATAAGGTTAATAATAGTTAAACGAAGAGCTATAGTAAATGTTTTAATGCATTTATTATAATTCGAGCAAAGATGTAGTATAGTGTTTTATTATATTGTACTATGTCGGCGATGTAAATATATTACTTATTTGTATGCTGTATTTTTCTTTTATTATATTTTTTTAGATTATATAGGTTCGGCAAAATAATATGTAATATATTTTAGTTAAGATTATTCTTATATTTTTTAATAATTAATATTAGTCCATTTTTTGGATGAATTTAGTTGTTAGTAGTGTATTAATGGTCGAGTGAATGATAAATATATGTGGTTGAAAGTTTATGAATATAGCAATATATACTAGATTTGAAAATTATGTATGTTTGTTTTAACAGAGATTATTATTAGCCTTATTGATTAAAGGCAGATAATATAATATTATCTGCCTTTAAATTTTAAGATTAAATATCTAAGTTTCTTACATATTTTGCATTTTTTTGTATAAATTCTCTTCTTGGTTCTACTTCATCTCCCATTAATAATGTAAAGATTTCATCTGCTTTTTGAGCATCTTCCATCGTTACCTTAATAAGAATTCTTGTTTCTGGATTCATAGTTGTATCCCATAACTGTTCTGGATTCATTTCTCCTAAACCTTTATATCTTTGTAATGATAATGAATCTCTTGTAATTCCTTTCTCCTCTAATTCTTTATATGCTTTTTCTAAGTCTTCATCTGTATAGCAATATTTATCTTCCATTCCTTTTTTAGATAATTTATATAATGGTGGTTGTGCTAAATATACATTTCCATTTTCTATTAATGGTCTCATATATCTAAAGAAAAATGTTAATAATAATGTTCTAATAT
>CALXUW010000080.1 GCA_944391795.1 uncultured Clostridia bacterium | reverse complement strand
ATTCCTCGGCTCAATACGTAAATAAAGCCCTTCTAAATATATAATAAACGAGCCTCTCGCTACATTTCTTCGCGCTTCCTCATTTATTATATATTAAGAAGGGCTATTATTTACTCCAATCGCATTCGTCATTGCATAAATTTTATATAAACATCATCCCCAGCCAAAGCCTAATTTTACGGTGAATTGTATGGCTTTTTTTGTTTTTATTGTTTTTTATTTGCTAAAAAAATACTTGACAGTTTACGATAATAAAGTTAAAATAGAATAGTAGGAAAAAATATATTAAAAAAATAATAGATATATATTTTATTCGAACATTGAAAATTAAATAAGAAAGAGGTGTATGATTTTGGATAACATTATAATCATTATCGCCGCTGTCTTAATCTCACTTGCAATAGGTGTGGTAATTGGAATGATATATCGCAAAAAAGTTGCAGAGTCTAAAATTCAAGGAGCAGAAAACGAAGCAAAAAGATTAGTAGATTTAGCTAAAATAGAAGCAGAAAATTTAAAAAAAGAAGAAATTTTTAAAGCTAAAGAAGAAATAGTAAACAGTAGAAAAGAGCTAGATCAAGAGATTAAAGAAAGAAGAGGCGAAGTACAAAAACAAGAAGCAAGACTTATTCAAAAAGAAGAAAACTTAGAAAAACGTTCTGAAAACTTCGAAAAGAAAGAACAAGAAGTAGAAAAAGAACTACAAAATATTGAAAAACAAAAAGAAGAAATTCAAAAATTGTATGAAAGTGAAATGGTAGAATTGCAAAAAATTGCATCACTAACAAAGGAAGAAGCAAAAGCTAAACTTTTAAGTGAAGTAGAAAAAGAATTAACAGCAGAAAAGGCGGCATTAATTAGAGAAAACGAGCAAAAAGCAAAGGAAGAATCTATAAAAAACGCAAAGGAATTATTAAGCTATGCAGTGCAAAAATGTGCAGCAGACCATTCACAAGAAACTACAGTATCAATAGTAGCTCTTCCAAATGATGACATGAAAGGAAGAATTATAGGAAGAGAAGGAAGGAACATAAAAGCATTAGAAACTTTAACAGGAATTGACCTAATAATAGATGATACACCAGAAGCAGTAGTATTATCTGGATTTGACCCATTAAGAAGAGAAGTAGCAAAAATTGCCTTAGAAAAATTAATAGATGATGGAAGAATTCATCCTGCCAAAATCGAAGAAATGGTAGAAAAGGCAAAAGAAGAAGTCGAAGATACAATAAAAGAAGAAGGAGAAAGAGCTGTTTTAGAAACAGGTGTAATAGGACTTCATCCTGATTTAGTAAAATTAATAGGAAAACTAAAATATAGGACAAGTTATGGTCAAAATGTATTAAATCATTCAATTGAAGTTTCAAACTTAGCAAGAATAATGGCAGAAGAACTTGGTTTAGATCCAAAATTAGCAAGAAGAGCAGGTCTTTTACATGATATAGGAAAAGCCTTAGACCATGACATGGAAGGAACACATGTTGAAATTGGTGTAGAAGTTTTAAAGAAATATAAAGAAAATCCATTAGTAATAAATGCAGTAGAAGCACATCATGGAGACGTAGAGCCAAATACCTTAGAAGCTGTTCTAGTACAAGCAGCAGATGCAATATCTGCATCAAGACCTGGAGCTAGAAGAGAAACTCTTGAAGCATATATTAAAAGATTGCAAAACTTAGAAGAAATAGCAGACTCTTTTGAAGGAGTTGAAAAATCATTTGCAATACAAGCAGGTAGAGAAATTAGAATTCTAGTAAAACCAGAAAAAGTATCAGAAGACAAAATGACAATACTTGCAAGAGAAGTGGCTAAAAGAGTAGAAAACGAAATGGATTACCCAGGACAAATAAAGGTAAATGTTATTAGAGAAACAAGAGTAATAGACTATGCTAAATAAAATAAAAAGCTTAACTTAAAAGTAATTATAAGTTAAGCTTTTTTTATGTTACGATTTAAAACTAAGTTAAAATGCCAGGTGGGATGTTATTTATATAAAATTTATGTAATGACGAATGCGATTGGAGTAAATAATAGCCCTTCTTAATATAAAGTAAATGAGGAAGCGTGAAGGAATGTAACGAGAGGCTCATTTATTTTATATTTAGAAGGGCTTTATTTACGTATTGAGCCGAGGAATGGAATAAATTTTATATAAATAACATCCCACCTGGCATTTTAACTTAGTTTTGAATCATAACTTTTTACTAAAAAATCCAAAAAAATGTTTGACATTTTTTTGTTTGTATGATATCATACTTTAAAATAAGAGAAATGGAGTGAAACATATGTCTAGAAAAAAACCAGAATTAAATAGAAGAGAAAAATCAATATTAAAATTCATTGAAAAACAAATAATGACACAAGGATATCCACCATCAGTAAGAGAAATAGGAAAAGCAGTAGGATTAAATTCAACAGCTACTGTACATGGATATCTAACAAAATTAGATGAAAAAGGCTATATAAAAAAGCAAGATAAAAAAGGAAGAACTTTAAGATTATTAAAAGGTGGTTCAGGAGAAGCAAAGAAAACATCAAGTAAAGATTTTTACACACAAAAAGAACTAGTAGAAGTACCAATTATAGGAAAAATAACAGCAGGAGAGCCAATACTTGCTGTTGAAAACGTAACAGATACATTCCCAATTCCAATCGACTTTGTAGGAAACTCTGAATCTTTCATGCTAACAGTAAGAGGAGAAAGTATGATAGAAGCAGGAATACTTGATGGAGACTATATTTTAGTAAAAAAACAAAATACAGCAAACAATGGTGAAATAGTAGTTGCACTAATTGGAGATGAAGCAACAGTAAAAACATTTTATAAAGAAAAAGACCATATACGTCTGCAACCAGAAAACTCTACAATGGATCCAATAATTGTTCCAAACTGTGAAATTTTAGGTAAAGTAGCAGGAGTATATAGAAAAATGTAATAAAAGTTCACAAAAAATTCACAAAGTACATATTGACAAATGACACTGTGTCACATATAATAAGATACAGTGTTATTTAAATTTATATTAATAAAAAAATTGAGAGGAGAGAAATATGCTAAAACTATTAAAAAACCTAAAAAAATCTTGGGTTTCCGTACTTATCATAATAATACTACTTTGTGTGCAAGCATCAGTAGACTTAGCTCTGCCAGATTATACATCAAAGATAGTAAATGTTGGTATACAAGCAGGTGGTATAGAAACACCAGTGCCACAAATTATATCCAAAAAAGATATGGATGCAATGCTAATTTTCACTAATAAAGATGATGAGATTTTATCAAATTATACTTTAATAGATAATACTGAATCATTATCAAGATATGAAGAGAGCAAAGTAAAAAAATACTTGGGAAGTGATTACGAAGAAAAAATAAATCAGCCTATTTACATATTAAATAAAATAGACGAAGAAAAAGAAACTTATCTTACAGATTTAATCACATCACCTATAATGGAAATGACAGCAATAACAAACGAAGAAACTGCTAAAGCAATAAAAGAAAAAATTACTCAAAATTTAAGTCAAGGACAAAAACAATATATAGAGAGTCAGGACTTAATGACATTAATAAATACTATGCCTGAAGAACAAAGAGAAGGACTATTATCACAATTTACAAAACAAATAGACGAAATGGCAGATTCAATAAAAGAACAAGCAGCAGTTGCCTCAACAAAGCAAGTTTACCAGAATATAGGAGTAGATTTAGATAAATTACAAAACGATTATATATTTATATCAGGCTTGCAAATGCTAGGTGTTGCACTAATTAGTATGATATCAGCAGTAACAATAATGCTATTATCATCAAGAGTTGCAGCAAAATTAGGAAAAACATTAAGAGACAAAGTATTTAAAAAGGTAATCAGTTATTCAAATAAAGAACTAACCGAATTTTCAACTGCGTCTTTAATTACACGTAGTACAAATGATATCCAACAAATTCAACAATTAATAACAATTCTATTTAGAGTAGTAGTATATGCTCCAATTATAGGAATTGGTGGATTTATAAAAGTTTTAACAAATAGTGACAATCAAATGGCTTGGATAGTAGGAGTTGCAATAGTTGCTATATTATTTATTGTAGGTACTTTATTTATTATAGTAATGCCAAAATTCAGAAAACTACAAGATTTAATGGATAAATTAAATGAAGTGTCAAGAGAAATTCTAACTGGTATACCAGTAATAAGAGCCTTTAACAAAGAAAAGAAAGAAGAAGGAAGATTTGACAGAGCAAATAAAGATTTAATGAAAGCAAATGTTTTTGTAAATAGAGCTATGTCAATGATGATGCCACTACTTATGTTAGTTATGAACTGCATAATGGTATTAATTGTATGGGTTGGAGGACACAATGTAGACCAAGGTACAATGCAAGTTGGAGATATGATGGCATTTATTCAATATACAATGCAAATTGTAATGGCCTTTTTAATGATATCTATGATATCTATAATGTTACCAAGAGCAGCAGTTTCTGCAAGACGTATTAATGAAGTAATTGAAACAGATTCAAGTATAAAAGATAAAGAAGAAGCCAAAAGCTTTGACCCAAACAAAAAAGGTCTAGTAGAATTTAAAAATGTATCATTTAGATATCCTGATGCAGATACAGAAATATTATCAGATATTAATTTTACTGCAAAACCTGGTGAAACAACAGCAATTATCGGAAGTACAGGTAGTGGAAAATCAACAATTGTAAACTTAATACCTAGATTTTATGATGTAACAGGAGGAGAACTTTTAATAGATGGAGTAAATGTAAAAGATGTTAAATTAAAAGATTTAAGAGACATTATAGGGTTTGTTCCACAAAAAGGAGTACTATTTTCAGGAACAATTGAGTCAAATATAAAATATTCTAATGACGATATGTCTGATGAGCAAATGATAGAAGCAGCAAAAATTGCCCAAGCAACTGAATTTATAGAAAACAAAGAAAATAAATATAAAGATCCAATTTCGCAAGGTGGAGGCCATGTTTCAGGAGGCCAAAAACAACGTTTATCAATTGCAAGAGCAATAGCAAAAGATCCAGAAATATTTGTATTTGACGATAGTTTTTCAGCACTAGATTTTAAAACAGATAGTAAATTAAGAGAAGCTTTATCTAAAAAGACTAAAGACAAAACAGTTATAATAGTAGCTCAAAGAATAAGTACAATAATGAATGCTGAAAAAATTATAGTTTTAGAAGAAGGGCAAGTAGTGGGAATAGGAACTCATGAAGAATTAATGGAAAATAATGAAACATATAGACAAATTGCGTTATCACAATTGTCTCAAGAAGAATTAGGTGGGAAAGGAGGTAATTAAACTATGCCAGGACCAATGAGAAGTTTAAAAGGTGTTAGAGCAAATCCACAAGTTAAGGCAAAAGATTTTAAGAAAACTACTAATAAATTAATAAAAGGATATTTATCAAAATATAAAATAGCTTTAATTATTGTATTTATTTTTGCAATAGGAAGTACAATATTTACGATAGTTGGGCCTAAGATATTAGGAAATGCAACAACAGAAATTTTTAATCGGAATAGTTAGTAAAATGTCAGGTGGAGATGGAATAGATTTTGGTAAAATTGGAGGAATAGCTATAACATTAATAGTGCTATATTTAATAAGTGCCTTATTTTCCTTCATACAAGGATTTACAATGACTGGAGTTGCTCAAAAATTAACATATAAACTTAGAAATGATATAGCAATAAAAATAAATAAATTACCAATGAAGTATTTTGACAAAAAAACACATGGTGAAGTTTTGTCAGTAATAACAAATGACATAGACACACTAAGTATGAATTTAAACCAAAGTATCACTCAAATAATAACAGCAATTTGTACAATAGTTGGAATATTAATAATGATGTTTTCAATTAGCTGGCAAATGACTTTAATTTCTTTAGTAATATTACCAGTTGCTGGCTTGCTTGTTAAGTTAATAGTAGGAAAATCTCAAAAATATTTCCAAAGACAGCAAGATTTCTTAGGTCATGTTAACGGTCAAGTAGAAGAAATTTATGGTGGACTAAATATAGTAAAAATATTTAATGCAGAAGAAAAAGTAACAAAAGAATTTGAAAAAGCAAATCATGAATTATATAGATCAGGCTGGAGATCACAATTCTTATCTGGTTTAATGCACCCAATAGTAAACTTTATATCTAATGTAGGATATGTTGGGGTAGCAGTAGCAGGAGGATATTTAGCAGTAAATGGAACTATCACAGTAGGAAATATCCAAAGCTTTATACAATACAACAAACAATTTACTCGGGCCAATAAACCAAATAGCACAAATATCTGCAATGTTACAATCAATGGTAGCAGCAGCAGAAAGAATATTCGAATTTTTAGAAGAACCAGAAGAAATAGACACACATAAAGGAAACATAGATACTTCAAAAATAAAAGGAAATGTAGAGTTCAAGCATGTAAAATTTGGATATGATCCAGAAAGAACTATTATAAATGACTTCAATAGTAAAGTTATAGAAGGACAAAAAATAGCAATAGTAGGGCCAACAGGAGCAGGAAAAACCACAATGGTAAAACTACTAATGAGATTTTACGATGTAACATCAGGAGAAATAGATGTAGACGGACACAATGTAAAAGACTTTGAAAGAGGAGAACTTCGTAAAATGTTCGGTATGGTATTGCAAGACACATGGCTATTTGGAGGAACAGTAAAAGACAATATAAAATATGGAAAAGAAGATGCAAGTGACGACGAAGTAATAGAAGCAGCAAAAGCAGCACATGTACATCACTTTATAAAAACATTACCAAAAGGATATAACTCAGTAATAAACGAAGAATCATCAAATATTTCAGCAGGACAAAAACAACTTTTAACAATCGCAAGAGTAATACTTGCAGATCCAAAAATTTTAATTTTAGATGAAGCTACAAGCTCAATAGATACAAGAACAGAAATACAAATACAATCTGCAATGGATAACCTAATGAAAGGTAGAACAAGTTTTATTATTGCACATAGATTATCTACAATAAAAAACGCTGATTTAATTTTAGTTATGAATCATGGTGATATCGTAGAACAAGGTACACATGAAGAGTTATTAGCAAAAAACGGATTTTATGCTGATTTATATAATTCACAATTTGAGGTTGAAGAAGAAGTGGAAGATAATAAATAGAAACAATAGAAGCGAATAAAGAAAACAAAGTATATGGTGATTTAATCATATGCTTTATTTTTATAAAAAATTTTGTAGTATTAGATACAAGAATAAATTATTGAGTTTTTGGGAATATGAGAAGGGTTACATAATCATAATTTTAATTATGTCGAATTCGCCATAATTAAAAGTCAAGCAGATTTAATGCGAAAACAGGAAGGTATGGAGCAATCTCTGACAGATTATATAAATTAAATCAAATAGCAATATCATAGATGAAAATATTAACCAACTATAATGAAAAAAAATTATTAAAATAATTTTTTTTATAAAAATATATGTTATAATACTTACGAATAAAAAAGTATGTCAAAAAAGAACGTCCCCAATGACAACAATAAAGAATAGGAGAATTTTAAATATGAGTAAAGTAAACTGGACAAAAGAACAAAAACAAGCAATCTACGAAAAAGGTTCAAATATATTAGTTGCAGCTGCAGCAGGAAGTGGAAAAACCGCAGTACTAGTAGAAAGAATTATAAATAAAATAATAAACGAAAAAATAGATATAGATAAACTATTAGTAGTAACATTCACAAATGCAGCAGCTTCAGAAATGAGAGAAAGAGTATTAGATGCAATATACAAAAAATTAGAAGAAGAACCAGAAAATGAAAATTTGCAAAGACAAGTGACCTTACTAAATAAAGCAAGTATTTGCACGATAGATTCATTTTGTCTAGAAATAGTAAGAAATAATTTCTATGAACTAGAAAATTTATCTCCAAATTTTAGAATAGCAGATACGACTCAAATAGAGCTACTAAAACAAGAAATAATAGAAGAACTATTTTTAGAAAAATATGAAAAAGAAGACAAAGATTTTCTAAAATTAATAAACACATACACAAGTTATAAAGATGATGCACCATTAAAAGATTTAATATTAAAAATATATACATACATACAAAGCAATCCATTTCCTCAAAAATGGTTAGAAGAAAAAATAGAAATGTTTAATTTAAATAATAAACTAGACCAAGATTTTATAAAAACACCATGGGGAAAAATACTTCTTGAAGAAGTTCAAGAAGAGTTAATAGATGATATAAGCCTATTAAAAGAAGTTCAAAAAAAATTATCATATAATTCAGATTTAGATGCATTTGAAAAAGTAATATTAAATGATATTGACAAGTTAGAATTTTTAAGCAAAAATCTAAATAATTGGGACAATGCATATGAAATATCTAAAAACTTAAATTTCGTAACATGGCCAAGAAAGAAAATCGATTTAAATATAAAAGATGAGTCAAAAGATATAAGAGATGATGTAAAGAAAAAACTAAAAAAAGTTTTAGACAAAATACTAATTTGTAATTCAAAAGAAGCAAATGAAGACATAAATAATATGTATGAAATATTATTAAAATTAAAAGACATTATTCTAGAATTTGAAAAAAGATTTTCTAAAGCCAAAATGGAAAAAAACATTGTAGATTTCAACGATATAGAACATTTTGCACTAAAGATATTAATTAATAGTCAAGATGGAAAAACAATTGAAGAAACAAAAGTTGCAAAAATGTATAAACAAAAATACGAAGAAATAGCAATAGATGAATACCAAGATAGCAATCTAGTACAAGAATACATTTTAAATAGTGTATCAAACAAAAATAATATTTTCATGGTAGGAGATGTAAAACAAAGTATATACAAATTTAGACAAGCAATGCCAGAGTTGTTTTTAGATAAATATAATAAGTATAAAACAATAGAAGACAAAACTAAAAATGATAATTTAAAAATACAGTTATTTAAGAATTTTAGAAGTAAACAAAACATACTAGATTTTACAAATATAATTTTTGAAAACATAATGAGTAACAACTTAGGAGATATTGATTATAACAAAGAAGAGTATTTAAATCTAGGAGCAAGTTACGAAAAAATAAATCAGGATGCAAAAACTAAAATAAATATTATAAACATAGAAGAAAACGAAGAATCAAAAGATGAATTAAACCAAGACTTAGATATAAAAGAAGACATGCCAAAAGACATAGAAAAAGAAATAGAAAGTGAAATAGAAGATGAAAGAATAGAAGACATCGAATTAGAAGCAAGATTTGTAGCAAATAAAATAAAAAAGTTAATAGATAGCAAATACCAAGTATGGGACAAAAAACAAAATAAATATAGAGATATAAAGTATAAAGATATAGTAATATTACTAAGAAGTACCGCAAAACTTGCTCCAATATATGAACAAGAAATATTAAACTTAAAATTACCAGTATTTTCAGATAGTTCTCAAGAATATCTAGAATCGACAGAAATACAAACAATAATGAATTTACTAAAAATAATAGATAATCCTATGCAAGATATTCCTCTTGTTGCAACTTTAAGGTCAAATATAGGAAAATTTACTGATGATGAACTAATAAAAATAAGATTAGCTAGTAAAGAAGATAATTTTTATATATGTATGCAAAAAGCCAAAGTTTCAGCAGATGATAACTTAAGAAAAAAAATAGAAAACTTCTTAGAAAATTTAGATAAATGGAGAAAAGAACAAGAATATCTAGCACTAGATGAGTTAATTTGGAAAATATATGTAGATACTCGGATACTATAACTATGTAGCACTTATGCCAAACGGAGATTTAAGAAGAGCAAACCTAAAAATGTTATTCGAAAGAGCAAAACAGTACGAAACAGCTAGTTTTAAAGGTTTATATAATTTTATAAATTTTATCGAAAGACTAAAATTAAGTAGTGGAGATTTAGGTGCAGCAAAAATAATAGGAGAAAATGACAATGTAATTAGAATAATGAGTATTCACAAAAGTAAAGGCTTAGAATTTCCAGTAGTATTTTTATCAAGTCTTGGAAAACAATTCAATTTAATGGACTTAAACCAAAATATACTATTACATCAAGAAATGGGCATAGGAGTAAAATATATTGACTATGAAAAACAAGTTCAATATGATACTTTGTCAAAAGCAGCTATAAGAAATAAGATATTTACAGAAACACTTTCAGAAGAAATGAGGATATTATATGTAGCATTAACAAGAGCAAAAGAAAAATTATTTATAACAGCAATAAAAAAGAATTATCCTAAAGAAATAGAAAAAATGAAAAGTCAAATATTAAGATATGACAAAAACAACGGAAAAATAAATCCTATTTTGCTAAAAAAATATAAAAAATTTATTGATTGGATTTTACTAGTATATTATTACGAAGAAAGCAACATAAAAAATATAGTAGATTTAGAAATATTTAATAAAAAAGACATTATAAAAGACTTTTCAAAAATTGAAGATGATGAAATAAATGTAATAAAAGAACTAGAAAATGTAGAAATAAAAAAAGAAGAGATAGAAAAAATAGATAAAATATTAAATTATAAATATAATTATATATTATCAACTAAAATTCCAACTAAAACATCAGTTACAAAAATAAAAGAACTAAAAAATGAAGAAAAAGGCCTAAAAAACATAGATTTACAAGAAATAACATTTCAGACTCCAAACTTTATGAAAGAACAAGATATAAAGTTAACATCTGCCCAAAAAGGAACTTTGCTACATCTATGTATGCAAAATTTAGATGCCAAGAAAGTTTATAGCTTATCTACAATAAAAGAATTAATAGAAGAACTAAAAGCTAAAAAAATAATAACTGAAAATGAAGCTCTAAACATTAATCCATATCAAATCCTAGCATTTACAAAAACTAATATATGGGAACAACTAAAAGAAGCAAAAGAAATAAACAAAGAAAAGCCATTTTATATAAATATACCAGCAAAAGAGATTTATAACAAAGATATAGATGAAATGGTTTTAGTGCAAGGTGTTATAGACTTATATTTTATTAATAAAGAAAATGAACTAATATTACTAGACTATAAAACCGATTATGTAGAACAAGGAAAAGAAGATGAATTACTAGAAAAATATGCAGACCAACTAAAAATATATAAAAAAGCATTAGAAGAATCATTAAATAGGAAAGTTGATAAAGTTTACATTTATTCAGTATACTTAAATAAAGCTTGCCAATATTTAGAAAAATAGTAAAATTTGAAAGTAGGTATAAAAATGTTATCAGTAACAGAAGTAAAAAGGAAGTTACCAAAAGAATTTGTAGATTCATTATATGAAGAATATACACCATTAACAGTAGATAAAATCTTAATGGGAATGTCAGGAGAAAGAAATACAAGTTTACGTGTTAACACATTAAAAAGTAATATTTATGGACTAATGAATTTATTTAAAGAAAACAACATAAAATTTGAAAGAGTAAGTTGGTATAAAGATGCACTAGAAATAAAAAATGTAAAAGAAAAAGAATTACAAAAGTTACCACAATATGAAAAAGGAGATTTTTATATTCAAAGTCTATCAAGTATGGTTCCACCACTTGTTCTTTCACCAAAACCAGGAGAGCATATATTAGATGTAACTGCAGCACCTGGAAGTAAAACAACTCAAATAGCAGCACTTATGCAAAACAAAGGTGAAATAATTGCAAATGAGCTAGATAAAATACGATTTAAAAGATTAGCATTTAATATAGAAAAACAAGGAGCATCTATAGCAAAAGCTATCAATTTAAGAGGAGAGCTATTATATAAAGAATATAACGAAACATTTGATAAAGTACTATTAGACGCACCATGTAGTGGAGAAGGTAGATTTCAAGCAAATGATGCCAAGACATACAGGCAATGGTCAAAAAAAGAAGTTATAAAACTTTCTAAATTGCAAAAAAAGTTGCTAAAGAGTGCATATTTAGCATTAAAGCCAAATGGTATTTTAATATATTCTACTTGTACACTAAACGAAGAAGAAAACGAAAAAGTTCTAGATTGGGCAATAAATAACTTGAAGCTTAAAATGCTAGATATAAATATAGAAATAACAGGAGCAAAAGAAGCATTTACAAATAATGTAGATGAAAGCATAAAAAAAGCAATTAGGATACTTCCTACAAAAAGTCAAGAAGGTTTTTTTATAGCAAAACTTCAAAAAATAAAATAGAATACATCCTTGTCTATATTGTAGATTTATGTTTGTTAAATTAAGTAACATAATTATTGAAATTATACAATAAATCTGATATAATAAATAATATATTATAAAACAAGGAGTTATAAAATGGACAAAATTAAAAGTTATTTTAAATATATAATTTGGATAGTACTTTTTTTTATATTTTCAGAGTTTTTAATTAATGTAGGTTTAAATTCAAATTATAGAGATATTGAAAGAAAAGATAATGTATCACAAGTTAGTATATATCAAGCAGATGCTACAAAAGTAAATGGGAGAATAAGAGGAATAATCAAAAATTCAGCTCCAGATGAATTTCGGTGGAAAGTACATAAAAATAGACTTTTATTCTAAAAGAGATGTAAATTTAGGGAAAAAATATATAGAAATAGGAACTCTTAAAGAGGGTGAAACAAAACCATTTGAAGTTTTATTTAAATTAAAAGATGTAGATTACTATGAAGTATCTGTAGTTGATCAAAAAGATCAAGGAGAAGAAATAGAAATATTACCAAAAGAGTGGACAAGGCCAGAAATCTTACTTGCAACAGCTTTTACGTTTTTAATTTTCTGGGGATAAACAAGGAAATTTATATTCATAGAAAATTATACTTTATATAAATTTTGATAAAACAATTTTCTACAAAAATAAAAACTTTACATTTAAACAAAGTGTAAAGTTTTTTTATGCTCCATAATATTTATCTGTATCAGAATATAAATCTTCTAAAGAAATGTTTAAAACTTTGCAAAATGCAAGAGCTTCAAAATCCTTGACAGTTTTTTTGCCATGTTCTATTTCATAGATATCACAATTATACATTGTAATTCCTAATAAATCTAATTTTCTGCAAATCTCTGGTTGAGATAATTTTTTTTGTTTACGGTATTTTTTTAAATTATTACCGACTATATTTAAATTTCCATTTAAAGTTTTTACTTTCATATAATACTCCAAACATTATTAAAACTAAATCAATTTTATTTATAATATTCTATAACAAAATTATTCACTATCTTATAGAAACAGCCTGCAAGTATTACAAAAATATTTCGTAGATGTTACAAATGTAAGACATCGAATAAAAAATATTTACAAAAAATAATTACTATGGTATAGTAAAAATGCAGGGTGTTCCTGTAACTAAAATATTTAATTTGTATCTTCATATAAAGGGGAGGAAATAAAAAATGAAAACAAAAGAAATAAAGGGAATTACATTAATAGCTTTAGTAATTACAGTTATAGTATTATTAATATTAGCAGCAGTAACAATAGGAGCAATTACCGGAAATAATGGAATAATAGGACAAGCCAATGACGCAAAATTACAAACTGAAATAGCAGAAGAAAAAGAAATATTAGGAATAGCAACAATAAATGCAATGGGAAAAGATGAAGAAGGAAATGTAACAAAAATAAATCTAGATGGAGAGTTAGATAAAAACCCAGGAAAAACAAACTACAGTTCAGAAGAAAAAGAAGAAGGAATAATAGTAACATTTAAAACAAGTCAAAGAAAATATCTAGTAGAAACAAATGGAAATATAACAGAATATGAAGATAGTGTAATAATAGATGAAGACCTACCAATAGAAATAAGTAATACTACAGAATCAATAACAATAACTGTAAAAGAAGAAGAATTACAAGATAAAAACTTAGAATATAAATATTATATAAATGGACAAGGCTCAAATAAAATGAAAGAAGCAACATACACTCAAAATGTAACATTAGAATCAAAAGATCCATATATGCCAAATAATTTTGAACATACAGAAGGAGAAGTAAATACAGGATATGTAATAAGAGATACAAATTTAGGAAATGAATTTGTATGGGTACCAGTAAAAAGTGGAAGTTTTGAAGTATATGTCGAAGCAACAAATTCAAATAATGAAGTAATGAAATCTGAAACAAAAACAATTGAAGTATCAGAATTAACAAGAGACATAAAAGGAAGAGAAGAGAATTTTTATGATATGTGGGGGAAGGAGACAGAAGGAGATATAAATGACAAAAAAAGTATTGCATATTTTAAAAAGAGTGTAGTACAAAATGGTGGTTTTTATATGGGAAGATATGAAATGGGAATGCCAGGACAAACAAATGGAGATGCACCAGTATTAGAAAGTTCAAGAGAAGCGAGAAATATAAAAGGCGTACCAGTATGCAAAGCAAATGTAATGCCATGGAATTTCATAGATTGGTCACAAGCAAAAGAAAATTTAGAAAGTATGTATAATTCAGATGTACAAAGTGCAATGCTAAATAGCTATGCAAGGACAACTACATTAAATTGGTTTATGGACACAGATGCTAAAACATTTGATGAGATGACGAACTCATCAGAAAAATTTGGAATTTATTCAGGACAACAAGGAGAAAATGCAGTTTTTAAGGGATATTATTATTTTTTGATGAGTGGTGGACAAGACAGTAGTGCGAGTTTAGGATATGTAGATGAGTATAAATCAATTCTTTTTATAACTGAGGCAGGGTTGGCAGATGTATTAATAGCAACAGGTGCTGAGACACAACCACGAGGAGAAAATGCAATAAATAATATTTTTGATTTAGCTGGAAATACAGGAGAATGGTCAACCGAAAAGCAAAATGGTGGTGAATATCATAGAATATCAGGGGGGAGTTTTAAGGATTATCAAATGGCATATCCTATAATTGATAGTGTTGGATTTGTACGTTCAGGAATAACAGGAAATTTAGAAACTTCTTCAAGACCAATATTATATAAATAAAAAAATAACTGTGATTTACAAAATGTCAATCACAGTTTTAATTTTCTTTCTGCAAACTTAATATAATTAAGCCTAGTGCTGCAACTGCACCAATTCTCCATAATGGCATTGAGGAGAAAAAATTCATTGCTATACAAGCAACAAATAATACAATCCCATAAATTGCAAAAAGAACTTTTATAATTTTTTTCATTTTTAAGTCCCTCCCAAAGTAGTATTTTTATAGAAAAATGAAGAAAATTACTTATACAAAAGAAAATATATCTTTAAATAATTATAACACCAAATAAAGCTTCTTACAATAAAAGGCAATAATTTAAATTAAATTTTAGGTTCAACATACAAAGTCTTATTATTAGAATAGATAACCATACCTGGTTTTGCCAATTTAGGTTTTTTTACAAATTTTACATAACAATAATCAACAGGAGCATTAGAAGAATTCCTAGCCTTACTATGAT
>CALXUW010000079.1 GCA_944391795.1 uncultured Clostridia bacterium | reverse complement strand
TCTTAAATTTTTATGATATTTTATATAAAAACGGAAAACAAACAATTGATAATAATACATTGACAGCATTGACTTTATTAATAGCTGAATCAAATCCAAAAGAAAAAGAAGTTATTATAGACTTAGTGATGAACTTTTTAAATAGTGATTAATATGAATATAATTAATTTTAAATATAATACAGAGGGAGGAAATATGTTCAAATTAGTATCAGATTATAAACCAACAGGAGACCAACCAAAGGCAATAGAGTATCTATCAAATGGAATAAAAGAAGGCAAAAAATATCAGACTTTACTTGGAGTTACAGGTTCACGGAAAAACTTTTACAATGGCAAATATAATTGAGAAAGTTCAAAAACCAACATTGGTTTTAGCACATAATAAAACTTTAGCAGGACAACTTTATTCTGAATTTAAAGAGTTTTTTCCAGAAAACAATGTTGAGTATTTTGTATCTTATTATGATTATTACCAACCAGAAAGTTACATTCCATCAACCGACACTTACATAGAAAAAGACTCTTCAATAAATGATGAAATAGACAAATTAAGACATTCAGCAACTCTTTCTTTATTCGAAACAAGAGATGTAATAATAGTTGCATCAGTATCATGTATTTATGGGCTAGGAGATCCAGAAGACTACCAAGAAATGATGTTATCATTAAGACCTAATATGAATAAATCAAGAGATGAAGTATTAAAAAAATTGATAACAATGCAATACACAAGAAACGAAATAGATTTTAAAAGAGGAACTTTTAGAGCAAAAGGTGATATTGTAGAAATATATCCATCAGACCAATCAGAATCAGCCGTAAGAGTAGAATTTTGGGGAGATGAAATAGAAAAAATCTCAGAAATAAACCCATTAACAGGAAAAACTATAGGAACTAGAAAACACATATTAATTTCTCCAGCATCCCACTATGTAACAACAAAAAATAAGATGGAAAGAGCAATACATACAATAGAACAAGAAATGGAAGAAAGAGTAAAATATTTCAAATCACAAAATAAATTAATAGAAGCACAAAGAATAGAAGAAAGAACAAACTTTGATATAGAAATGATGAAAGAAACAGGATTTTGTTCCGGAATAGAAAACTATTCAAGACACATAAGTCGGAAGAAAGGAAGGAAGTCCACCATATACATTATTTGACTATTTTCCAAAAGACTTCTTATTATTAATAGATGAATCACATGCAACAATACCTCAAGTAAAAGCTATGTATAATGGAGATAGAGCAAGAAAAGAATCGTTAGTTAATTATGGCTTTAGGTTACCTTCAGCTTTTGATAATAGACCACTAAAATTTGAAGAATTTGAACAAAGAATTAATCAAGTAATATTTGTAAGTGCAACACCAGCAGAATATGAAAAAGAACACAGTAAAGAAAATATGGTAGAACAAATAATAAGGCCGACAGGTCTTTTAGATCCAAAAATAGAAGTAAAACCAGTAGCAAACCAAATAGATGATTTACTAGAACAAATAAGAATTAGAGTAGAAAGAAAAGAAAGAGTATTAGTTACAACACTAACTAAAAAAATGGCAGAAGACTTAACAGAGTATCTAAAAAGTTTAGACATAAAAGTAAATTACATGCATTCAGATACAAAAGCATTAGAAAGAATGGAAATAATAAGAAACCTAAGACTTGGAGAATTTGATGTATTAGTAGGAATAAATCTATTAAGAGAAGGATTAGATATACCAGAAGTATCACTAGTTGCAATTCTAGATGCAGACAAAGAAGGTTTCTTACGTTCAGAAAGATCATTAATACAAACAATAGGACGTGCCGCAAGAAATACCAATCGGAACAGTTATAATGTATGCAGATGAATTAACTGAAAGTATGGAAAAAGCAATATCAGAAACAAACAGAAGAAGAAAAATACAAGAAGAATACAACAAAGAACATAATATAACACCAAAAACAATAACCAAATCCATAAGAGATACAATAAAAATAACAACTGCAGAAGATATAGAAGTAGAATACAAATTAGAAAAAGATGAAGATGTAAAAGATGTAATTGCAAAATTAACTGATGAAATGTTAAAATATGCAGCTGACATGGAATTTGAAAAAGCAGCTGAACTAAGAGATAAAATAAAAGAATTAGAAAAATTAATTAACTGACCAATCTGGGACGTTTCCCAATTGGACATTTTGTCCAGTCTGGGACACATCCCCACATTGATTATTATAAAGAAAGTTTAATCCAAGCCATACAAATTTCCATCGACTAATAATTTAGCTCTTGAACGTGTTTTTTCATCAGAGTTTAATGCATTTTCCAAAAATTCTGGATGGGCAATTAAGAAGTTTTTCATAGTTTCATCTGGGTTTTTAAAAAAGTCTTTTAACATGTTAAATTGATTTTCATTAATAATCTTTAGTTCTAAAGCTTTTTTGAACAAACCTTCATCTACATTAACTAAAGAAAAAGACTCTATATTATTGGCTTTTAGCTTATCTTTTCCACCTTGCATCCTATCTACTACAGAGCAAGACCATTTAATAGAAGCTCCTAAATTTTGAATTGCAGGAATCCATGCTCTCATATAGCTAGAAGCAACTGTTATTAAGTCTGCAATATGTAGTACATTTTTACCTTCTAAATCTGTTTTAGAAGTAATAGAATTTTCAAAATTATAATCACTTACAACAGTATTTAAATCTTTAAAAATAGATATATGTGGCTTTTTTAAAAGATAAGCAATCATATTTGAAAAGAACCAATCTCTTCTTTCACCACCAGATATATAATCAATTTTAGTTACATCAATATTTTCTTCAATATAATTTTTCATTGTATCTATAACATCTTTATAGATTTTATTTTCATTATATTGTTTTAAAACTTTGTCAAAAATTTTTTTAGGTAAAGTCTGTTTATCAGATAAATTTTGGTTTATAAACTCTAATAATTGAACTGCTGATTTTTCATCCCCATAAACAAAATGAGTATTTATGAAATAAGGTCCAATTTTTCCGTGAAGTATACCAAAAAGGTTTATTTTCTTCACAAAATCTAATAGCATTTGTTTCAAATAAATATGACATAATACAAGACATAAAAATTTCCTCCTTAAATATTATTTGTTTGTATTGTAAATAAAAAAAAGAATTTTGTCAATTAAATAAAAAAAACTATTGAAAAAATATTTTTCAAATGATAATATAAAACAAAAAATTAAAACAAAGGGGGATATAAGATTTATATGAGTACTTTATTATTAAAAAACGGAACACTAATTGATTATAAAACAAATATATTTGCAAAAAAAGATATACTTATTGAAAATGAAAAAGTAATCGAAATAAGTGATGAAATAACAAAAAATGTAGACAATATAATTGACTGCACAAATTTAAAAATAATTCCGGGAATGATTGATATGCATTGCCATTTAAGAGAGCCAGGTTTCGAACATAAAGAAACAATCGAAACTGGCAGTAAGAGCGCTGTTGCTGGAGGTTTTACGACTATTTGCCCTATGCCAAATACAAAACCAACACCTGATAGTGCTATTATTTTGCAAGAAATTATAAAAAAAGCAAAACAAGTTAACCTATGTAATATATTACCATATGCATCAGTATCTAAAGGGGAAAAAGGAGAAGAATTAGTAGATTTTGAAGAATTAAAAAAAGCAGGAGCAATTGCTTTTTCTGATGATGGTATGCCAGTAGTAAATAGCAAAATGATGAGAGAAGCCATAATTAAAGCAGATTCTTTAGGAACTTTTGTAGCTTCACACTGTGAAGAAAAGGCTGTAGCAAAAGGAGCAATAAATGCAGGAGAAGTTGCTAAAAAATTAGGAGTAGAAGGAGTTCTTCCGGAAGCAGAAGAAATAATGGCAGCAAGAGAAATAGTTATTTCAGAAACAAACAATGTAAGAGCTCATATTTGCCATATAAGTACAAAAACAACCAAAAATATGGTAAGAGATGCAAAAAAACGTGGAGTAAAAATAACATGCGAAACCTGTCCACATTATTTTACATTTACTCAAGATGAAGTATTAAAAACTCTTAGCAATGCAAAAATGAATCCACCTTTAAGAGAGGAAAAAGATAGGCTTGCAATAATAGAAGGACTAAAAGAAGAAACAATAGATTGTATAATAACAGACCATGCACCACATAGTGAAGAAGAAAAAAATACAGATCTTGCTAAAGCTCCAAATGGCATAATAGGATTTGAAACTGCACTTCCAGCAGAAATTATGAATCTTGTAGATAAGGGATATATATCATATTTAGATTTAGTAAAACTAACATCATATAACCCTGCTAAATTATTAAAAATAGATAAAGGTTCAATAGAAGAAGGAAAAATTGCAGATATTACAATCTTTGACTCTGATGAAGAATATGTATATACAAAAGAAATGATAGTTTCAAAGTCAAAAAATAGTCCATTTATAGGAAAAAAACTGAAAGGAAAAGTAAAATATACAATAGTAAATGGAAGAGTAGTATATGAAAATAAATAAGAATTTAAAAATTTTTATTATTTTTATTAAAAGAAAGGAAATACAAAAATGAAAATATTATTTATAGAATACCCCAAATGCTCAACCTGCAAAAAAGCAAAAAAATGGCTAGAAGATAATAATATAGTTTTTGAGGATAGAAATATTGTCCAAGATAATCCTACAAAAGAAGAATTAAAAGAATGGATTGAAAAAAGTAATTATGACATAAAAAAATTCTTTAATACAAGTGGATTAAAATATAAAGAATTAAATTTAAAAGATAAATTAAATACTATGTCATATGAAGAAAAAATAGATATTTTAGCTTCTTCCCGGTATGTTAGTTAAAAGACCACTAGTTATAACTGAAGAAAAGATATTAGTTGGTTTTAAAGAAAAAGAATGGGAAGTTTTAAAATAAGTAATTAAGGAGAAATTAAAAGGTTGAATGATATCCAATATATGGAATTATTCATTCAAATTTATGCCCTAAGAGAAAGGAATGATAGTATTTATGAAAAATGCAATAGATAGGCTAATAGATAAAATTAGAAAAACCAATAATCCAAGTATAATGGGATTAGATCCAAGATATGAATTATTACCAGAATGTGTATTAAAAAAGTATCCAAATACCATAGAAGGAGTATCTAAAGCCATTTTAGAATATAATAAAAACATAATAGATGAAATATATGATATAATTCCAGCAATAAAGCCACAAATAGCTTTTTACGAAATGTTTGGAGTTTATGGTACAAAAACATTTGAAGAAACTTGTAAATATGCAAAATCTAAAGGTATGATAGTTGTAGCAGACATAAAAAGAGGAGATATTGGCTCAACTGCTATGCGGTTATTCAAATGCATATTTAGGTAAAACCCAAATAGGTGATAAAGAAGAAAGCATTTTTGATGTTGATTTTGTAACTGTAAATCCATATATGGGAACAGACTGCATAAAACCTTTTGTAGAAGATTGTAAAAAATACAATAAAGGAATGTTTATATTAGTTAAAACTTCAAACCCATCTTCAGGAGAGTTACAAGATAAAAAATTAGAAAATGGAGACAAAATATACATAGAAGTTGCAAAATTAGTAGAAAAGTGGGGAAGTGAGCTAATAGGAGAAAATGGATATAGTAGCATATCAGCTGTTGTTGGTGCAACCTATCCAAAAGAATTAGAAGAAATTAGAAAAGTGGCTAAGCATTCATATTTCTTAATTCCTGGATATGGAGCACAAGGAGGAAAGGCCGAAGATATAGCTTTAGGATTTGATAAAAATAAATTAGGTGGAATTGTAAATGCATCGAGAAGTTTAATGTGTGCATATAAACTAGAAGAATGGAAAAATAAATTTAAAGAAGAAGAATATGCAAAAGCAACAAGGAATGAAGCTTTAAAGATGAAAGAAGATTTGAATTTAGCTCTTGATAAAATTATTTAAATAAATTTTAATTGTATAAAAAAATTAACTAATTTTTAATTTAAATTAATTTTTTAAAAACTTGTTATATAGGAGTGATAAAAATGCCAAAACAATTATTAGCTAAATTGTTAAAAAAAGAACAATTAACAAAAGATATTTTTAAATTTAGCGTGCAAGCAAAAGAGATTGTAGACATATCAAAACCAGGGAATTTTATAGAAATAAGAGTATCAGACCAAACAGAGCCTTTTTTAAGAAGACCGATTAGTATTTACAATTTAGAAAAAGAAAAAGGAATTTTGGAATTTATTTTTCAAGTAAAAGGAAAAGGAACAAAAATTCTTATGCAAAAAAAGCAAGGAGATTTAATAGATATCATAGGTCCATTAGGATATGGAACATTTAAGACAGAAGGCAAAAAAAGAATAGCAATAATCGGAGGGGGAATAGGAATATTTCCATTACAAGAATTAGCAAAACAAGCAAAATTATCAAACATCGAAATAGATACATATTTAGGTTTTAGAAATAAAGAATATGTAATGCTAGAAGATGAATTTAAAAAAGTATCTGACAATTTAATTATTACGACAGATGATGGAACATATGGTAAAAATGGTTTTGCTATAAATTATCTAGAAGAAAATTTAAAAAATTCAAACTATGATGCAATCTATGCATGTGGACCATTACCAATGTTAAGAGCAGTTCAAAAATTATCAATAAAAAATAACATAGAAGCTCAAATTTCTTTAGAAGAAAAGATGGCTTGTGGGTTAGGTGTGTGTTTAGGATGTGCTGTAAAAACATCAAAAAGTTCTAAAGATTCACCTATGTACCTTCACGTTTGTAAAGCAGGGCCAGTTTTCAATGCTAAAGATGTTGAATTTTAATAGATAGAATTTAAAATAGAAATTGTAAAATTTTACAATTTTACAATAAGAATTTGAGAAATAGAATTAATGAGAAATAAAAATAAAATTAAAACTAATAAGAAATAAAATTAAAAAAATAAATTAAAATAAAACATGAGTTGCAAAATAAAAAGTATAAGATATTAAATATTAATATGTAAAAGATTATTCTAAAAATAATTATAACCATGAAAGGTAGGTAAATGATGAATACAAATATTAACTTAGCAGGAATTAAAATGAAAAATCCAGTAACAGTAGCATCAGGAACATTTGGCTATGGAAGAGAATTTAGTGATTTTTTTGATTTAAGTAAATTAGGAGGAATAATAACCAAAGGAACATCTTTAAAACCTAAAAGTGGAAATAAACCACCTAGAGTATGTGAAACAGCAAGTGGGATGTTAAACAGTATAGGACTTCAAAATCCAGGAGTAGAATATTTTGCACAAAATGATTTACCTTTTTTAAGGAAATTTGATACAGCTATAATAGTAAATGCATGTGGAAGTACAGTAGAAGAATATGTTGAATTATGCAAAATATTAAATACATTGGATATAGATGGTGTAGAACTAAATTTATCTTGCCCAAATGTAAAAAATGGATGTATGGCTTTTGGAAATACATATGAAGGTGTAAAATTAGTTACAAGTAGTGTAAGAAAAGTATTAGACAAACCTTTAATAGTAAAGCTTACACCAAATGTAACAGATATAGTATCAATTGCAAAAGCCGTAAAAGACGGTGGCGCAGATGGAATATCATTAATAAATACCCTATTAGGTATGAAAATAGACATAGAAAAAAGAAAACCAGTACTTGCAAACATAACAGGAGGACTTTCAGGACCAGCAATAAAACCAGTAGCTGTAAGAATGGTTTACCAAGTAGCTAAAGCTATAGATCTTCCTATTCTTGGTATGGGAGGAATAGTAAACGGCGAAGATGCAATAGAATTTATGCTAGCTGGTGCAACAGCAATCTCAATAGGTGCAGGAAACTTTACAAATCCATATACAAGTATAAATACAATTTCAGAAATAGAAGATTATATGAAAAAACACAGCATAGAAGATATAAACGAAATTGTTGGATGTGTGTGACCAATCTGGGACGTTTCCCAATTGGACATTTTGACCAGTTTGGGACACTTCTCCAATTTTGAAAAGTTTGATAGACCCCTTGGTACTGTATGATTAAAGGTGCTTGGGGGGTATAATATT
>CALXUW010000078.1 GCA_944391795.1 uncultured Clostridia bacterium | reverse complement strand
TTAAAATTAGAATTATTAATTAAATATTCTAAAACATGAATACCTAAAAAACCGGTTACTCCTGTAAGCAATATATTATTAGGCTTTTTCAAGTAAAAAGGATCTTCTAGAGGTTTTTTTATTTCGGCAATATTAGTTAAATGTTCATAATCATTTTTTATAGAAGGAACTACCTTTTTATTTGAGGTGAGTTTTCTAGCAATTGCTTCTATAGAAGGATTATTATAAAAATCTTGAACGCTTAAATTTATTTTATATAAATATAATTTACTAACAAGTTTTATAATCATAAGTGAATCTGCTCCACACTCAAAAATATTATCAGTTACTCCTAAATCTAAATGCAGAGTATCTTTTATGAGATTATATAATAATTCTTCCTTGTCATTTCTAGGAGTTATCTTATTTTCAATTATAACATCATTAGAAACCTTAAAAATGCTGCTTTTTCTATCAATTTTTCCGTTAGGAGTCAAAGGAATTTCTTTTATTTTAGTAATTGTTTTAGGTATCATATAATGAGGTAGTAATTTCATAAGGTAAGAAATAATTTCTTTAGTATCAATTTTTTTATCTGAAGTTACAAATGCATTTAAATTACCATCTTGTAATAAAACAACTGCGTTGTTAATTGTAGGTATTTTCATAATTAAATTTTCAATTTCTCCAAGTTCTACTCTAAAACCATGTACTTTAGCCTGAAAATCAGATCTACCTAAATGCACAATATCCCCATCTTTTCCTATGTATGCCAAATCATTAGTATTGTATAAAATAGAATCATCAAAAGGAGAAGCGATAAAAGATTTTTCATTTAGATCAGGTCTATTAAAGTATCCTTTCCCAACACCATCTCCGCCTATAAATAAATTTCCAGGAATATTTGGAGGCATTAAATTGTAATTATTATCTAATATATAAATTTTAGTATTAGCAAGAGGTCTTCCTATAGTAATATTTTCTTCTTTAGGCGATTTTTTAATACTAGACATAACTGTAGTTTCGGTAGGACCGTATATATTATAAACTGTAGCCCAAGGATAATTATTAAATTTATGCAATAATTTTTTGGGTAAAGATTCACCTCCAACTATTATATCTGTAATATTATTCATAAACTGCAAATTATTTTCATCATCTAATAAAATCCCAAACCTAGAAGGTGTTGTCTGAATCATATTAACATTATATTTTAAACATAATTTATTTAAATCATAAGTAATGTTTTGTTCTTGTTCATTTGCTATTACAACTGTCAAACCTTTTAATAAACCACCCCAAAATTCGGTTACAAATATATCAAAGCAAATAGTTGTAACAGAAACGATTACTTTATCACTGGAAAAATCTATTATATTAGTTAAACCATGTATAAAGTTATTAACGTTTCTATGCATAAGCATAACACCTTTTGGCTTACCAGTAGAACCAGAAGTATAAATTAAATACATTAAATCAGAAGGTTTATTTATTACTTCTAAATTATTAGATGAATATGTATTATATATTTTCTCATTAGAAAAATCAATATTTACATAATCATTTAAGTCATGTAGTTTTTCTGTGGATTCATCAACTAAAATAGTCTTTGCTAAAGAATCTTCAATCATATATTTAATTCTTTCTTCTGGGTATTCTGGGTCAATAGGAACATAAGCTGCCCCTGATTTTACAATTGCTAAAATACCTACAGCCATTTCTAAAGATCTTTTAGTAAGTATTCCAACAAAACTGTTAGGTTGAACTTTTTTTTCATCTCTTAAAAAGCGTGCTAACTGATTTGCCTTTTTATTTAATTCTTCATAAGTTAAAGTTTTATCACCAAAAGCTATTGCAACTTTATTTGGAGTAATTCTACATTGCTCTTCAAATAATTCATTAATTGTTTTATCTTTAGGGTAATCTAATTTAGTATCATTAAAAGTATTTAATAACAAATCCTTTTCTTCATTTGTTACTATTTCAATTTCTTTTATTAGTAAATTTGGATTATCCATAACTTGGTCTATTATGTGTAAAATTCTATTATGAATATCATCTATTTCAGATTCTTCAAATTTTTCTACTTTATAATCATAAAACAAATTTAATATACCGGTATTATCCATATCGTAAATATGAATATCTAAACTATTAGAAAGTGAACCATTAAAATCCCAATTAGTTGAATATTCAATATTAGAAGTTTTAGAATTATTTCTAGCATTTTGATAAGAAATAATAGTATCATATAAGTTATTTGAAATTTTATATTTTTTTCTAACAAATTCTAATAATTCAGAATATGGATATTTATGATGTCTAAACATTGAAAATTGACTATCTGAAACTTGTTTTGCTAAATCTAAAAAGCTGATATCATCATGTACTTCAACTTTTATTGGTAATGTATTTACAAACAATCCAAACATATTTTTTTCTTTTATACCATTTCTGTTTAATATAGGCGAACCTAAAATAATATCATTTACGCCACTAATTCTGCGTAGATATAAAGAAAAAACAGTCATTAAAAATGTGAAATTAGAAATATCATGCTCTTTACAAAAGTGAGAAATTTCTTTACTATTATTCAATAAAAATATTTTACGTTTTGCCTCTGGGGAAGTATTTTGAGAATTTTTTTGAGAAAAAGAAACACAGGTAGGACAAGTATTATTAAAAAGCCCCTCCCAAAATTGTGCATCTTTATCAAATTTTTCGGAATTTAAATATTTTGCTTCATTTTCAATATATTCTAAATATGAAGGTTTTGCTTCATATTCAAAATTTTCATATTCTAATAAATTAGAATAAATATCTATAATTTCATTAACTAAAAGACTCATACTCCAAGCATCTGCAATAAGATGATGAAGAGTTATATTAAAACCACCAGTACCATTTTTTAATTTAATTAATTTAAATTCATATAAAAATGATTCTGATATATTAAATTTTGTATGTATAAAGTTTTGCTCTAATAAAGCTAGCTCTTCATTAGAATTTACTTCATAAATAGGTAATTTCTTATAAAAATATTCTTGAACATATTGATATGCTGTACCATTGATTAATTCAAAAACTATTCTCATACCATCATTTTGTTTTATAAAAATATTAATCGCTTTATCTAATAAATCAAAATCAACCTTTTGGTGTATTAATAATGTACCTCCTAAATTAGAAAGACTGCTAGATTGATAAAATGTATTAGTAAGCCAAATAGATTTTTGTGGATTTGTTAAATTTTTTAATAACTTGCTCATTTCTACCCATCCTCTTTTAATTTATTTTTTTTATTGTATAGAAAGTATAAAAAGATTTCTCAATACAATAAATAAAAACATTATTTAAAAAGACTTTTTAAAAGAGCCTTTTTAAAATAAAAAACGACTAATTTCAACATTATTTTATACTTATAAATAAAAAAAAGCAAGAGATTTTATTGATTTTAATAAATAAATGTTATAGAATAAACATAGTATTAGAGAATGGAAAGGAGAATGAAATGAAAGATAACAAATCTAGAAAAGTTCATGAAGCACAAGAGATAAACGATTATAGAGAATTACTAAAAATGGTAGAAGAAAAGTACTCAAAAAATATTGCATATAAATATAAAAAAGATCCAAATGCAAAAGAGGTTACATATATAGAAAAAACATATCAAGATTTTATAGATGATATAAAGGCTTTCAGCACAGGGTTACTAAATTTAGAGTTAGAAGGAAAAAAAGTAATATTAATAGGAAACAACAGATATGAATGGTGTACAAGTTATTTAGCAGTAACAACAGGAAATATGATAATTGTCCCACTAGATAAAGCATTACCTGATAACGAAATAGAAATGTTAGTAAAAAGAAGCGGAGCACAAGTAGCAATATTTGATAAAAAATATTCAGAAATAATGATAAAAATCAAAAATGATGATGAAAATAACATAACTAAATTAATCTGTATGGATAATACAAGAAATGATGAAATAGAAAAATATAGTGACATATTAGAAAAAGGAAAAGAACTATTAGAAAAAGGAGATAAAAGATACGAAAAAATAAAAATTGATAATAAAAAAATGTCAATAATGTTATTTACATCAGGAACAACAAATACACCTAAAGCAGTTATGTTATCTCAAAAAAATATATGTTCTAATATATGGGCAGTGGCAACTTTGGTAAAAATATATCCAAATGATACATTATTATCATTTTTACCAATACACCACACCTTCGAATGTACAATTACATTTTTATATGGATTATATAGTGGAGCAACAGTAGCTTTTTGTGATGGTTTAAAACATATAGCGAAAAATTTGGCAGAATATAAAGTATCTGTATTTGTTGCAGTTCCATTAGTTTTAGAAACTATGTACAAAAAAATACAAAAAGCAATAGAAGAAAAGGGCAAGACAAAATTAATGAACAAAATGTCTAAAATATCAAATGCATTATTAAAATGTAAAATAGATTTAAGGAAAGTATTCTTTAAACAAGTAAGAGATAACTTTGGAGGACATTTAAGAGTTGTATTCTATGGAGCTGCCCCTATGAGTAAAGACACAATAATAGGATTCAACAATTTAGGGATAGATTTAATTCAAGGTTATGGTTTAACAGAGACTTCACCAGTAATATCAGCAGAAACAGACAAAGAAAAAAGACCAGGTTCAATTGGACTAGTATTACCAAATTTAGAAGTAAAAATTGCAAATAAAAATAAAGAAGGAATAGGAGAAATTACAGTAAAAGGACCAAGTATAATGCTAGGATATTACGAAAATGAAGAAGAAACTAAAAAAGTTCTAAAAAACGGATGGTTTAGCACAGGAGATTATGGATATATGGATGAAGATGGATTTTTATACATAACAGGAAGAAAAAAAGACATAATAGTATTAAAAAATGGAAAAAACGTATATCCACAAGAAATAGAATTTTTAATAAATAAAATACCATATGTAATAGAAAGCTTAGTATATCAAAGAGAAAAAAGTAAAACAGATACAATGTTATGTGCAAAAATAGTATATGATGAAACATTAATAAAAGATGCACTAGGTGACAAAAAAGAAGAAGAATATAAAGAAATAATATGGAATGAAATAAAAGAAATAAATAAAGAACTACCTGTATTTAAACACATAAAAAGCATATCAATAACAAAAGAACCTTTTGCAAAAACAACAACACAAAAAGTAAAAAGATATGAAGAATTAAAAAAAGTATAATAAAACAACAAGTAAAAAAAGCATAGTTTAAAAAATCGAAAAAGACCATTTTAAGAATTTTAATATAAAAATTAGAATTTATATTAAAATTTTTAAAATGGTTATTTTTTATCATAGGAAAAATTTATTAAAACCAAAATTTATTTTACTTAAATTAAATGTTTAAAATAATTATTTATGGAAAAAATATAATAGAGGTGAGTTTTTTGAGGAATAAGAAAAAGAAGAGTTACAAAAAAAAGGTATTAATTACCTTTATTATATTAATAACAATTTATTTATTAGGATTTTATCTTTATGTTACATATAATAATATAGAAATAGACGATAAAAAATATGAAACATCAAAAGTACAATCCACAATTCAAGAACAAACTGTGGAAAACGTAGAAGAAGAAAGCAAAAAAATAGCAGATATGATTGAAGAAACCACAAGAAAAGTAGTAGGAATTTCAAAATTAAAAAATGCAGGAAGTAGTATTTTTTCTAAAAGCACAGAAAGTGAACTTCGGATTAGGAACAGGAGTTATTATAACTAGTGATGGATACATTTTAAGTAATGAACATGTAACAGGTAGTAAATATAGTAAATGTTATGTGACTTTAGAAAACGGGAACAATTACGAAGGAACAGTTATGTGGAGTGATCAAGATTTAGATTTATCTATTACTAAAATAAATGCTAAAAATTTAGAATATATAAATTTAGGAGATTCAGATAATATAAAAGTAGGAGAAAATGTATATGCAATAGGAAATCCAATTCGGATTTGAATTTAGAAGAACAGTAACATCAGGAATTATAAGCGCAAAAAATAGAACAATAAAACTAGAAGAAGAAAATAAAACATCATATATGACAGATTTAATTCAAACAGATGCAACAATAAATCCTGGAAATAGTGGAGGACCTTTAATTTACCCAAATGGTGATGTTATAGGGATAAATACAGTAAAAATTTCTTCAGCAGAAGGGATTGGTTTTGCAATACCTATAAATATTATAAAACCTGTAATAGAAAGCTTTAAAAATACAGGGAATTTTGAAGAAGCAACAATTGGTATATATGCATATGATAGAGAAGTAATACCATATTTTAATTCTAATTTTAACGCAAATTTTGATAAAGGAATTTATATAGCCCAAATTACTAAAAATGGACCAGCAGATAATACTGAATTAAAAGAAGGAGATATAATAAATAAAATAGATAATATTGAACTAAAAACAATGAATGATTTAAGAAAATATATTTTTACAAAAAAGCCTAATGATGAAATTACTTTAAGTATTACAAGAGGTAAAGTAAGTAAAGAAATTAAAATTGTACTTGGTAAAAAATAAAGAAATCCCCTGACCGAAGAACCCGGGCAGGGGATGGAGGTCGTTTAACCGCAAATGGCGATATCGATCACCATTGCATGGTTAATGGTGTGATTTTCCTCGTCATAGATCCCAAGCTCCTTAAGGAGCTTTTTTTCGTCCTCCTGGATGTTGGGACCCAGAGCCCAGGCATCGAACCCCGTCAAACCAAGGTTAAACACTGCAGTCTTCACATTCTTTTCGTTGTACATTGGTTGGTACCTCCTATATAATTATTATAAAATTAATTATATCACATACTCATATAAAAATCAAGTCATTTTTTCAATAATTTCCATTATTTTTAAAATATTATAAGTAAATACCAAAAGAATAAAAAATACTCTATATATAAACTACTTATTCCCCCTCAACATAATCCATAAAATCAAACTTCCTAGAATAATCTTTAGTTTCCTTATTAGACATATAAACTTCAGAGCGATTCTTTTTCAAAAATTCTACAATCTGATAAACATCAATCCAAATTTCATTAGGGCTATCTACTTGTGATTCATCAAAAATTAATTGCATACCAAAATGTAAATGAGGAACATTAATATTATTAACATTTT
>CALXUW010000077.1 GCA_944391795.1 uncultured Clostridia bacterium | reverse complement strand
TGATTATAATTTTATGAAAATGATTAATCGTTTTATAAAATTTATTTCTTTGTATTTTCGTGAAATATTTTTTTCATAAATTTATTTTACAATATTTTATATTTATAATGTCAGTGGCCACTATAAATTTTTTTTACTTTTATTTATATTTTCATAAACTCCCCTAAATAAACACCAGTTCTAATATTATTTTTATTGATTATTTTATTTTGATATAGTATAATGCTTTTGTGCCCGCCTTCCAAAGGAGGTGAAACTTTTGGGTAACGCAATTAAACTTATTGTATTGATTCTAATATATCTTATCCTTAAGATGTTTGATGATTAGTACATACAAAAAGACTAGAGTAACTTCGCAAAGCTCTAGTCTTTTTTTGTACCTTTTGGGGCACGCATTATTAAACTTATTACAGAAATATATAGCTATGAATTTGACTTTTCAGTCTCATTTCTGTAATAATATTATACTCAATTTGTTATTAATTGTCAATAGTTTTTTAAGCTTCGACCAATGTTATTTCTTTTAATTCTGCCTTGTTTGTTACTGTTACTAAATTATCATGTATATATTCTGACAATTGTTAGCTAATAACCAATTTCTAAATTCAATTAAAGAATTATTAAAAGTATAAAAACGTTTACGAAGATATTGTGGTTTGATGGTTGTCAAATTAATAAATTAGAACAAAAAAACAATGAATTAAACTTATTGTTTTTATTATTTTTCGAGTGACTAAAAAATGGCTAAAATAAAAATAGCATGTATCAAATGGCTTGATATATGCTATTTGGCGTATATTGGTAGCGAAGATGTGATTCGAACACATGACCCTTCGGGTATGAACCGAATGCTCTAGCCAACTGAGCTACTTCGCCATATTTAAGACTATACTATTATAACCATAGTTTTACCTTTTGTCAAGATAAAAATACAAGAATTTTAAAATTCTTGTATTTTTATCTTATTATTTCTTTTCCTTTGCTGTCTTCTCTTGGTCTTTCTTTACTATCTAGTACTTTATATACTTTTTTACTTTCTTTTCTTTTTTTTGGTTCTGTTGTTGGAATCCCTGAACATTGTATTTCTAAATCTGCTACTCTTCCAGTATTTTTTAATTCTTTCAATTGCATATCATTTATTCCATAAAACTGACAAGCTTGTTCATCTGTTTTAATTTGATCTTCAAGATTACCATCACTTCCAAAAATTCTTTTAAATAAGTCTAATACACTATGCTCTTTTTTTATTACTCCTACTTTACTCATATATATACTTAAAGTTTAACTTTAAGTTCCACCTTCCTCTTAAAATATTAAATAATACATTAATATTTTACCATAAAAGCACTATTAAATCAAGTTTTTTTACATATTTTTGTATATTTTTATTAAAACCTTGTTTTTTAATTTTTATTTCCACTTATTCATAAATTATCTAATGCTTTTATTTCACATATTCATTTAATGGTTTTGTCCTATAGTTTAATTCTCCCATTTGTTCTGTTGGAACATATCCTGGTTTTGAATTTATAACATCTGGTATTCTATTTACAACACTTGCGCAAGTCAATTCAACTGTTGATGGTCTATTTATAACTAATGTAGTATTAGGTTCTCCTTCTATTGTCCATTCATTTTTATCAAAATCTTCTTTTGAATATACTTTTCCTATACATTGACTTTCTATTGTAATACCTTCTTTAGTCTTTGTTGTAACAACAGCACTCATTCCTGTTGCATCTCCTGCTTTTACTGTCATTGATAATGTGCTTGAATATATATCTTCTTTATATGTTTGTGGAACTGTTTTTTGAGTTTGAGAAATTACCTCTAATCCTAATTTTTCACATAGCCAACCATTTACATTCCACATGTAAGAAGGTAAATATTCTCCATTGTTTATTAAAGCTTGTCTTTCTTCATCTGATATTCTATCTACTGATGCAACTTGTTTGTCAAATTCATCTAAGGTTAAGCCTGCTCCATGTGCTTTGGCTAAAGCAATACCATAATCTTCAACATTATAGCTTGAACTTCCAACTATTTTATTTATTTTATGTGTTGAACCTGCTATACTAGAAATTAATTGTCCCCAATATATATCTTGATATCCACTTCCTGTTATTGTGCATCCTGTTTTTTTAGCCATTTCATCTATTTTCTTAGTTGCAACAGGATTTGAATTCATTGGATAAAATGCTTCTTCACATGTGGTAATTGCATTTATTCCTAATTTTGCACATAACATTAATGCATCTTCTACATCTTTTAATAAACTCATAGTTGTAACTATTGCTATATCTGGCTTTGTTTCTTCCATCATTTTTTGAGCTTCATTTAAAGGTACTACTTTAACTCCTTTTGCTTCTCCTCCCATTATTTCTCCTATATCTTTTCCTATAACGTCTGGATTCACATCAACAGCACCTACTATTTCTCCTCCTTTTTCATATACATATCTCATTGTATAAACACTCATTTTGCCGGCACCATATTGGACTACTTTGATTTTTCTATCCACAAAAATCACTCCTTAATATAATAATATATTTAGGTTTTTTTAAGGTTACCTATAAACCTTGGTAGTTAATTATATTTTTCGTTCTTTTTATCTAGATTATATACTTATTTTCAAAAATTATACAAGCATTTTTAAAAAAAAGTTAAAAAACTTCTTTTAATATATTAGCACTTCTTTTAGAAGCTAGCTCTAAATTTTCCTCAAAAGTTGATGCATTTTTTTTATTTGGTGTATCTGATACACTTCTTATTACTATAAATGGTATTGAGTCTAAATAACAAACTTGTGCTATTGCTGCACATTCCATATCTACAACATCTGCATTAAATTTGGCATTTATTTTATCTTTCATCCAAGGTTCAGTGCAAAAAATATCTCCTGTTGCAACTACTCCTAGTTTTATATTATAATCTCTTTTTGCAAAATTATTTATAGTTTCGGTAAACTTCTTTACTAAAGTTTCATCACATTGTATATAGTCTCCTATTCCAGTTATATATCCTTTACTATGTCCAAATGCTGTTATATCAAAATCATGCTGAACTACATGTTTTCCTATAACTACATCTCCTATGTTTAAAAAAGAATTTATAGCCCCTGCAGAACCAACATTTATAACACAATCCACATCAAAATTATCTATTAATAATTGTGTAGTTCTTGCTGCATTAACTTTTCCTACACCACATCTTACTAAAATACATTTAGTATTATTTATTTTTCCTTGAACAAATTGTGATTCATAAATATCTTTTATTTCTTTTTCTTCCATTATATTTAATACTGCTTCTTTTTCTTCTTCCATTGCGACAATTATACCTATTTTTTTCATTTTTAAATCTATCCTTCCCTGTATAATATTTACAAGATTTGTAACAAACTCTTACAATATCTATTTGACAACTTGCAATATACTAATATTACAAAATTTAGTAAATTTAATTTCTTTTCCTCATTTACTTATTTTTCTTCCAAAATTATATAATAATTTATTATTTTATTCAATATTTTACAAAATATTTACATAAACCACTTGTCACATTGGCTTTTTTGGTGTAATATAATATAGTGAAAATTGAAAGAATGCAAAATAAATCTATTCTAGAAAGGAGCTTATTTTAAAATTCTAAGCGCCAGGACACTTAAAAAACATAAGTGTTGACGAGGTCTAAAGTTATCGAAAAATTCGGCGGATACTTTAGTGGTTTTAGCTTAAAATCATAGTATTAATATAAAAAACAATAGTAATATTGTAACAAAAATTAATACATTTAAGCCTTTATTTGCATGGCTTTCAATTCCAAAGTTATATTTTATTTTTAAGGAGGATTTTACTATGTGTGGAATTGTAGGTTACATAGGAACAAAAAAAGCAAGTCCAATTTTAATTAATGGACTAATAAGATTAGAATACAGAGGCTATGACTCAGCCGGTATTTCAACAATTGAAAATGATGGTCTTTCTGTTATGAAAGATAAAGGAAGAGTTAAAAATTTATATAATTTAGAAGGAATTGACGATTTAGAAGGAACTGTTGGTATTGCACATACAAGATGGGCAACACACGGAAAACCTTCAAAGGAAAACTCTCACCCTCATATGGACAACAGTAAAACTTTTAGCTGCGTTCATAATGGAATTATAGAAAATTATAATGAATTAAGAAATTTCCTTACAGATAATGGATATACTTTTTATTCTCAAACAGATACAGAAGTAGTTCCAAATTTAATTCATTATTATTATTCTAAAGACACTAAAAATGATGATTTAAAATTTTTACGTGCTGTAAAAAGTGCATGTAATGATTTAAAAGGAAGCTTTGCTTTAGAAATAATTTGCAAAGAATACCCTGATAATATGATTGTAGTTAGAAAAGATAGTCCTTTAGTTATAGGAAAAGGAGAAGATGAAAATTATATATCTTCTGACATTCCTGCAATTCTATCTTTTACAAGAGATTTTTATCTTTTAAATGATTTAGAATTTGCTTTACTTTCAAGAAATGAAGCTAAATTCTTTGATAAAGATTTAAACCCTATAAAAAAAGCTATAAAAAATATTGAATGGGATGCTTCAAGTGCTGAAAAAGACGGATTTGAAGATTATATGTTAAAAGAAATATATGAACAACCAAATGCAATAAGAGAAACAATTGGAGCTAAATTTAATGGTAATTCTAAATGTGAATTTGACGAGTTAAACTTTTCTAAAGAATATTTACAAAGTTTAAACAAAATATATATAGTTGCTTGTGGTACAGCAATGCATGCAGGACTTTCTGCAAGAAGCACCATAGAAAAACTATGTAAAATACCAACAGAAGTTGATATTGCTTCTGAATTTAGATATAGAGATCCATTAGTAGATGAAAAAACATTATGTATTTTTATTTCTCAATCAGGAGAAACAGCAGATACTATTGCTGCATTAAAATTATGTAAGGAAAAGAAAGCAAAAACTTTAACTATCACTAATGTAATTGGAAGCTCTATTACAAGAGAAGCTGATTATTCTATATATACTCATGCTGGACCTGAAATAGCTGTTGCATCTACAAAAGCCTATACATCTCAAGTTGTACTTCTAAATATTTTAGCAATCTACTTTGCTGAAATTTTAGGAATAAATAGTAATATGATTTTAGAATTAAAGAAATCAATTTTAGAACTTCCTAAAAAAATAGAAGAAACTTTAAAAGTTTCTGAAAAAGTAAAAGATTTTGCTAAAAAAGTATATAATGAAAAGGATATATTCTTCTTAGGTAGAGGTATAGACGAAGTTGTTGCAAGAGAAGGTTCTTTAAAATTAAAAGAAATTTCTTATATACACTCAGAAAGCTATGCTGCAGGTGAATTAAAACATGGACCTATTGCTTTAATAGAAAAAGATATAACTGTTATAGGTATTATGACAGATAGCAAACTTGTTGAAAAAACAGTAAGCAATCTTCAAGAAGTAATAACTCGTGGAGCAAAAACTATGGTAATTACAAATCAAGATATTGATTCTTCTAGCTTTGAATTTGTAATAAATATACCTAGTACTCATACTTTTGTATCACCTATACTTTCTATTATACCATTACAATTATTTTCTTATTATATTGCAAAAGAAAAAGGATTAGATGTTGATAAACCTAGAAATTTAGCTAAGTCTGTTACAGTTGAATAATTACTTTTTAATAATATAAAAATAGGATAGAATTTTATTAAAACTCTATCCTATTTTTATATAAATTTACTTTTCCTTTTTTAAATTTTTATTGAACTAATAATTTTACAATAATCAAACAAACTGCCCCAGGAAGACCAAGCAAACCGTATTAAAATACTTGTAAAAATATTTAAACCTACATGAAATCCAAAATTTGCTCCGATTAAATTTATTAAATATATTGTTATTCCACCTAAAATAGAATTAAATACTAACTTTAAAACCTTTTTTATTGGAACTATAAATAATCTTCCAAAAATAAATATAAAACATATGCAAGCTAAGTATGTAATAATATTTGTATCCATTTTAACATCAACTCCAAAAAAAATGATAATAATTTCTTATTACCATTTTTATTCAAGATTTTGGACAAATATTACTTTAAACAGCTTCTTCATCATCTTGCCATAATGAAAATTTCATATCATTTATCATATCTACTTCTATTCCCTTTTTTTTAGCTAATTTAATTAAATAATTTAATTTTGATTGGTTAGCTTTTATTTGATAGATATAATAATCGACTAAATCATCTTTTGCATATTCAAAATTTTTATTTGCTGCTTTCAAATCTTCTCTTGTTTTTATTATTGTTTTTATAAGTTCAATTTCTTTTTCGATCTCTGTTTTTTCTATAATTTTTTCTTCTCTTATATATCCATCTTCTTGCATAATTTGTCTCCTTTTAATATTATTTTTATTTATTATATTCCATAGTTTTGTTTTTATTCATTTTTTTACCAATAAAAGAAAATAAATTTATTTAAAACCCCTTGTTTTTTTTGTCTTTTTATAGGATAATATATATGTATGAATATAATTTATTTAGAAAGGATTTTTTTATTTAGTAATGAAATATATAGATAACTTTTTGAAAAAATTAAATACTAATAGAAATACATTTGTAGCCTTTATTCTAACATTAATTACAATTTATATAGTAGTTGATAGAATTGCAGAAATGTTACTTATGATATTTACAGGTGTATCATACTCTTATTGGGGACCAATTGAATATACATTTGCACTTGCTTGTCCTGTACTTGCATTTGCAATATCTATCCCTTCTAAGTTCGTAAAAACTAAAAAGGACAAAGTAACAATGTTCTTTGTATTTTCAATATTATTATATGTTATAGCAATATCTATGTTTACACAGTGGCTAAATATGGCAGCATGGTTATTATTACTTTCGGTTCCAAATTATGCCGAGATAATTACTGAATTTTCTGACTTAGTAACACCTGCATTTGTAAGTATTTCTCTGTACTTACCTCTTGTAACTATACTTCCTACATTTAAAAAATTATATATGGGAGTAAATGATAGTCAAGATGAAATACGTTCTATTTGGGATTATGGTGGTATAAACCTATCTGACAAAAAAGAAAATCACGGACCATACACTTGTGAAGTATATATTTGTACAGATAATGAAACTGCCAAAAAAATTGTTATGCCAGAAACTTCAAGATTTCAATCATTATTTGTATGTGGTGGCTCTGGATCTGGTAAAACTTCTTTAGTTTATGAACCACTTATTGCAAAAGATATAGAAAGAAAATACTTTTTTAGAGAAGTTTCAAAAGAAATGGGATATACTGCTCTAAAAACTGGAATTGCTTATTTAAATAAACCTTATGATAATGATTATTTAAATAAAAACTTTAATTTAAATATGCTAACACCTGCAGAAAATAAAGAAGCAATATTTAATGCATATTTGAAAAAAATGATTTTAAATAAATTAGGAGAAGAAACTGTTTATAGAAATTTAGGACTTACAGTAATGGCTCCAGATGATGAATTACTAATTCATATGATGGATGTTTGTAAAAACTTTGGTATTGAATATAGTGTAATTGATCCTTCTAGTAATACTTCAATTGGGTTAAATCCTTTTGTGTATGATGATTCTTCTAAAATTGCAATTACTATATCTTCTGTTTTAAAGGCAATGTATTCAGTTACTCATAATAATTCTGAAGATGCTTATAGAGAAGATATTTCAATTCAAGCAATTGAAAATGTGGCTATATTATTAAAAGAAATGTATCCAAGAATGAATGAAGGAAACCTTCCTAATATGGAAGACTTGCTAAAAATGTTAACAAACTTTGATTTAATACAAAAAATGTGTGAAATACTTGCACATGATGAAGAATTAAAAGAAAAATATGCAATACAATTAGCATACTTTAAAAAGAACTTTTACGCTAATGCACCAGGAAAAGAAAATACCGAAAAATATATTTATACAGCTGTTAGTCAATTAGACAATTTATTAAGAATCCCTGGAGTAAAAACAATACTATGTAATAGACACAATAACCTTGACTTTGACAAAGCTCTTCAAAATGGTGATGTAACTTTTGTATGTACTAGAAGAGGAGATTTAGGAGCTGCCCGGACATAAAGCATTTGGATTATTTTTCTTAATTTCAATGCAAAATGCAGTTTTAAGAAGACCAGGAAATGAAAATAATAGAATCCCCCACTTCTTATATATTGATGAATTTGCTGATTTCATTTGTAAAGCTACAGAAGCAATATTTACAATGCATAGAAAATATAAAGTTGCAACAACAATTTCTGTTCAAAGTCTATCTCAATTAGATACTCCTGAAATAAAACAAGATTATAGATCTACAATTTTATCAAATTGTGCTAATAAGATTTTTACAGGAAACGCTGAATATGACGAATTGGAATGGTGGTCTAATGAATTTGGAACCAAAAGGGATTGGACATATTCTAATAGTATGGATATGGAAAAATTAGAATATGATAAAAAATATGGCAGTGTAAAATGGGCTTTTGTTCCTTACTTTAAACCAGGTAAGCTTCAAACTATGTCACAAAAAATGTGTGCATACAAAATTAGAGGTGAAAATGGAAAACCAATGGTAGGGCCACGGAAACTTTGATTACTTAAGTGCTAAATATAAAGAACCACAAACTGTTAAGGTTTATGATTTTGGTAAATATTCTGATGGTGTTACTACTGCTACAGAAGATAGCATAGATAGCCCTAGAAAGAAAAAATTTGACTTGAAAAATCTTGATTTTAAAGATGAACACAATGAAATAAACCCTATTCAAACAGATACTACTGATTCTAAATACTTCTTTGATAATCAAGATGCTATAATTGTAAATCTAAAAAAAGGAAATCCTAATAATGAATAACAAAAAATAAACTTAAAAATATTAATATAATATTTTTTAAGTTTATTTTTTTACTTAATTTTTATATCCTTTTTTATAGTCTACTAAAATTAAAATGTAATGCCTACCATTTCTATAATAATTCCAGAAATGACACCGATACTATATAGTAAGCATAAAATAGATATATTTTGCTTTATTCCCTTATTTGTTTTAAATAATACAGCAAGTCCAACACCTGCCCCAACTAATAAACCTGAAATCATTGTTGCTGCAGTTATAACATTTTCTAAATACATTTGTGTTAATATAACTGATGAAGCACAATTTGGTATCAGACCTATCAAACCTGCTATAATTGGCCCTAATATAGGTTTATCTTGCAAGAATCCTGCTATTGTTTCTTCTCCAATAAAATGAATAGCTATATTTATTATTAGAGTAATTAATAATATAAAGATTGATATATTTACAGTATGTTTTAATGCAGATTTAAAAATTCCATGTTCACAGTGACAATGTTCTTTTTCACATAAATCAACAATTTTTTGTTCTTCTATTTTATTTTTATTTTTTATATTTATAACAAAATCAATTATAAACCCTGCTATCATACCAATTAGTAATTTTATTCCTAGAATTTTTAAAATTGTACTTATTGGAACCGCTTCTGATAGAAAAATTGGTAACATTTCATCTGATGTTGATAGGTAAACTGCAATAAGTGTACCTAATGTTATTACTCTTGCAGCATATAGATTCGTTGCAGAAACAGAAAATCCACATTGAGGAAATACACCTAAAATACTACCAATTAATGGTCCAAATTTCCCTGATTTTTTTATTGTTTCTTTTGTTTTGTCTTTTGTTTTATGTTCTATGTATTCCATAATTAAATATGTTATAAATAAAAATGGTATTAATTTTAAAGTATCTATTAATGCATCTTGTATAATTTCTAACATTTTTTCCCCTTTCTTCTTCTTTCTTGTCTTTTTATAATAACATATTTAATTAATTTTTGCAATTATAAATTAAATCAAAAACTATTAATTTGCTAAAATGTTGCAATTCACAGTTAAAATATACTGGTATTGGGGGCAGGTTATTTATATAAAATTTATGTAATGACGAATGCGATTGGAGTAAATAAAAGCCCTTCTTAATATAAAATAAATGAGGAAGCGTGAAGCCATGTAACGAGAGGCTCATTTATTCTATATTTAGAAGGGCTTTTATATAAGTTACTTTTTTATCTTCTCCTAAAACTTCCACATATGCATCCACTTCTACCATTTGTATTATTATTTGGGATAACATTTATTCTTGCTGTTACTCCATTGTTCCTAGCATTTGAGCA
>CALXUW010000076.1 GCA_944391795.1 uncultured Clostridia bacterium | reverse complement strand
TCGGTCCTTATCTGTCGCAGGCGGAGGATATTTGAGGGGAGTTGACCTTAGTACGAGAGGACCAGGTTGAACTTACCAATGGTGTATCAGTTGTCTTACCAAAGGCACGGCTGAGTAGCTAAGTAGGGAAGGGATAAACGCTGAAAGCATCTAAGTGTGAAGCCCACCCCAAGATAAGATATCCCATACCATAAGGTAGTAAGATTCCATGAAGACGACATGGTGATAGGTTGGAGGTGTAAGTACAGTAATGTATTAAGCTGACCAATACTAATAAATCGAGGGCTTAACCACTAATATATATATAAAGGAATATCTAAAAAACTAAAACAATTTTCATCTATGTATTTTTGAGTGTGCTGTTTAATTTAAATAGTATGCGATAATTTTCTAGTGACTATAACATTTAGGGTAATACCTGTTCCCATTCCGAACACAGAAGTCAAGCCTAAATGTGCCAAAGATACTTGCGGGTTACCCTGCTGGGAAAATAGGTTGTTGCTAGATTTTTTTTATTTAAAGTAAACCAGAGTTCAAAAGAAAATTGAATTGTGGTTTATTTTGATTTTTTTTAATTTATATGCTAAAATAAAAATGAAAAAATTTAAAGGTAATTAAGATAGAATTATAATTCAAAAAAGGAAAAAATATTCATCCTAATTTTACCTATTTATATTTAGAAAGGAACGATGTAAAAATGGAAGAAAAAGATGCATATAAACAACTAGGAATAAGTAGAAGATGGGTAGAACAAATGAAACAAGCTGGAATAAGCCCAGATTTAAAATTAAAACGAAGAATAAATGAAATTATCGCATTAATTGACAGAGCAAGTAGAAGTGAACAAGAAAAAGAAGTAAGAAAAAAACAAGTACTAGAAGCTTATGAGAATATAAAAGATGATAAAGCAAGACAAGCTTATGAAAGTAATATAAAAGAATTACCAAAAGAAAGTCATAAAACAGATGAATTACAAGAAAACTATGAAGCAAAACCATTACAAGAAAATTATGAAACAATTCCAATACAAGTAAATAATTTAAAATATAAAAAAGTTCCAAATCCAAATAATAATTTATTTGTAAGAGACAATGGAGAAAATATAGTAATACGCCGTATAGGAGAAATAGATTATGTACAAGGTGTTAATATTGAAGACTTTATAAATGAATATGAAATAATAAGAATGTTTCAAGGAAAAAGAACATCAGATATTATATATGGAAATATACAGTTAAGTAAAATGACTTCAAATAGAAAAGAAGATGAAGAATATCAAAAATATGTAATAAATCAATTATTATCAGAAGAAAATATACAAAGCTCAGTTATGTATAGAAATGGATATATAGGAGAAGTAACAAAAGAAAAATCAGGAATCTTAGCACAAGAATTCTTACCTTATGAGCAACTTGCTATAAAAAAATTTGTACAAATAAAAGGCAAAAAACCTCAAGATCCAGAAGATAATCTAAAACATAAAGGAGAAGAAAGATGAGTAACAAAGTAACATGGAAGCCAGGAACATTTATCTACCCATTACCTGTTGTTATGGTAACTTCACGGAACTATGCAAAAATCAAATATAATAACAGTTGCATGGACAGGAATATTAAATACAAATCCAGCAACAGTCTATATATCAGTTAGACCTTCAAGGTATTCATACAATTTAATAAAAGAACAAGGAGAATTTGTAATTAATTTAACTACAAAAAATTTAGTAAGAGCAACAGATTGGTGTGGAGTAAAAACTGGAGCTAAGGTAGATAAATTTAAAGCTATGAATTTACATAAGGAAAAAGCAAATTTTGTTAAATGTCCTATGATTAAAGAAAGTCCCGTTTCTGTCGAATGTAAAGTAAGAAAAATAGAAAAAATGGGATCTCATGATGTATTTATAGCAGATGTACTAGCAATTAATGCTAGTAAAAAATACATAGATGAAAAAGGAGCATTTGACATCTCAAAATGTGATTTAATTGCATATTCTAATGGACACTACTATTCTTTAGGAAAAAAGTTAGGAAGATTTGGGTTTTCAGTAAAAAAATCTTGACAGGACTAGAAAAAAGTGGTAAAATACATAAGCATATGTATATTACGGACATATGCTCACATCGTTTAAAAAAGTAAAAGGTAAAATACGGAGGTGTTATTCATATGGCAGCAAAAGGACCAAGAGAAAATATAACTCTAGAATGTACAGAATGTAAAAGAAGAAATTATATGACTTCAAAAAATAAAAGAAATAATACAGACAGATTAGAAATTGTTAAATATTGCAAATTCTGCAAAAAACGTACAACACACAAAGAAACTAAATAGTAAAAGCTATTTTAAGGAGGATATAAAATGGCTAAAAAAGAAACAACAACAAAGAAAAAAGAAAATAATAAGAACAAAAAAAGTTTTTTTAAAGACTTTAAAGCTGAATTAAAAAAAGTAATTTGGCCAACACCAAAACAATTAGTAAATAATACAGTAGTTGTAATCACACTAGTTTTAATTACAGCAGTAATAGTATTTGCGCTAGATGTTTTATTCGAAACCATGAATAAACATGGTGTAGAAAAAATAAAAGAAGTTATAACTATAAATACTTCTGAAACACAAAACGTGTCTCAAGAAGAAAATACACAAACAGACAATACAGTAGCTACTAATAATACAGAATCAGAAAATGTAGCAACAGAAAACTTGGCAAACAATACAACAGAATCAAGCAATCAAACAAATCAAAATGCTACACAAACTAATGCACAATAAATAAAAATAAGGGAGGCTTAATTAAATGTCTCAAAAAGATTATGACATGGTAGCTAGATGGTATGTTGTACATACATATTCTGGTTATGAAAACAAAGTAAAAAAAGACCTTGAAAATACCATAAAAAACAGAGAATTAGAAGATTACTTTTTCGATATAATAGTTCCAATGGAAGAACAAATAGAAATAAAAGACGGAAAAAGAAAAACTAATTTAAAAAAAGTATTTCCAGGTTATGTACTAATAAAAATGATAGTAACAGAAGAATCTTGGTATATAGTTAGAAATACAAGAGGAGTTACAGGATTTGTAGGTTCAGGAACAGATCCAATACCACTAACTGAAGAAGAAATAAGAAACATGGGATTTGAAGATGTTCCAATAAATGTTGATTATGATGTAAATGAACAAGTACAAGTAATGAATGGACCTTTTGAAAATTTTGTAGGTACCGTTCAAGAAATAAACAAAGAAAAACACAAAGTAAAAGTTTTAGTATCTATGTTTGGAAGAGAAACACCAGTAGAATTAGACTTTTCACAAGTGCAAAAAATAAAATAGTTAGGAGGTGCCATTAAATGGCAGAAAAAGAAATAACAAATATAATTAAATTACAAATAGAAGCAGGAAAGGCAACACCAGCTCCACCAGTAGGACCAGCATTAGGATCAAGTGGTGTTAATATCATGCAATTTGTTAAAGAATTTAATGATAGAACTGCAAATCAACCAGGAATGATTATACCAGTAGTAATTACAGTATACAAAGATAAATCATTTGAATTTATAACAAAAGTTCCACCAGTTGCAGTATTAATTAAAAAAGCTATAAAAATCCAAAAAGGTTCAGGAAAACCAAATAGAGATAAAGTAGCTAAAATAACAAAAGCACAAGTAAAAGAAATTGCAGAACAAAAAATGCCAGACTTAAATGCTGCATCAATAGAAACAGCAATGAGTATGGTAGAAGGAACTGCTAGATCAATGGGTGCAGTAGTAACAGATTAATTTTTGATAAAAATTAAAAATATTTATATAAATTTATTGGGAGAGTAATTAAAATACTCGCTAAAACCAAAGGAGGTAAGAAAATGAAAGTATCAAAAAGATACCAAGAAAGTGCAAAATTAGTAGATAAAAATAAGGAATACACAATAAAAGAAGCCTTAGAAATTATCGAAAAAATGCCAAAAACAAAATTTGACCAAACAGTTGAATTACATGTAAAATTAGGAGTAGATTCTAAACATGCAGATCAACAAGTAAGAGGTACAGTAGTTTTACCAAATGGAACAGGTAAAACACAAAAAGTATTAGTATTTGCAAAAGGACCAAAAGCAGACGAAGCAAAAAATGCAGGAGCTGATTTTGTCGGAGCAGAAGAACTAATACCAAAAATCCAAAATGAAAACTGGTTTGACTATGATGTAGTAGTTGCAACTCCAGACATGATGGGAGTAGTAGGAAGATTAGGTAAAGTATTAGGACCAAAAGGATTAATGCCAAACCCTAAATCAGGAACAGTTACAATGGATGTAACAAAAGCAATCAAAGAAATCAAATCTGGTAAAGTAGAATATCGTTTAGACAAAACAAACATAATACACTTAGGATTTGGAAAAGTTTCATTTGGTGTAGAAAAATTAGCTCAAAATTATGAAACAATAATCAATGCTATCATAAAAGCAAAACCAGCAGCTGCAAAAGGACAATACATTAGAAGTATTGCTATTGCACCATCAATGGGACCAGGAATGTATATTGCTCAATAAAAAAATTAAATACAAATAAGCCAAAGACAGTAGGCAAGTTTTTTAAGTCCTACCGAGGTATATAAAATAAGAATGTAACACTTCTTTTGTATACCTTAGGTAGAAAAAGAAGTGTTATTTATTTTTTAATATATAAAAATATTAGGAGGTGAAAAATAAATGGCAAGTGAAAAAATACTAAATCAAAAGAAAGAAGAAGTAAAAAAATTAGCAGATGAAATGAAAGAAGCAAAATTAATACTTTTAACAGATTACAGAGGAATTAATGTAGTAGATGATACAATATTAAGAAAAGACCTAAGAAATGCAAATGCAAAATATACAATAATTAAAAACAACATAACAAAAAGAGCATTAGCAGAATGTAAAATAGAAGGTTTAGATGATAAATTAGAAGGACCAACAGCAGTTATAATTAGCAATGAAGATTATCTAGAACCATCAAAAATAATATATGAATTTACAAAGAAAAATGATTTTTACAAAATCAAAGGTGGAGTAATTGACGGAAAAGTAATGACAGCAGAAGAAATCATTACACTTGCAAAATTACCATCAAGAGAAACATTATTATCAATGCTTGCTGGAGCTTTACTTGGAAATATATCAAAAGTTGCTGTTGCACTTGATCAAGTAAGAATTAAAAAAGAAGAATCTGGTGAAAAAGTAGCAGTTCAAGAAGAAGCATAAATAAAAAAAGCAAGTAAATAAAAAAATTAAAAAGTAAAAATATAAGTGATTAAAAAATCACTAAAAATAAAAATTAGGAGGATTTTAAAATGGAAAAAATAGAAAAATTAATTGAAGAAATAGATAGCTTAACAGTTGTTGAATTAGCTGATTTAGTAAAAGCTATTGAAGAAAAATATGGAGTATCTGCAGTTGCAGCAGCAGCACCTGCAGCAGGAGCAGTAGCTGGTGGAGCAGCTGCTGAAGAAAAAACATCTTTTGATGTAGTATTAGCATCAGCAGGAGATCAAAAAATAAAAGTTATAAAAGTTGTTAGAGATGCAACAGGATTAGGATTAAAAGAAGCAAAAGACTTAGTAGATGGAGCACCAAAAACAGTTAAAGAAGGAGTTTCTAAAGAAGAAGCTGAAGATTTAAAAGCTAAATTTGCTGAAGTTGGAGCAGTAGTTGAATTAAAATAATTAATTAAAAACTTTAAAAGCAAGCCTTATAGGCTTGTTTTTTTTATAAAAAAAGTATATAATAATAACCAGATTTTAACAAAAAAATAACAAAAATTAGAAAGTAAAACAAGAGCAAGTAAAAAAAGTTATTCTATAAAAGAATCTAAAAACCACTATCTAAAAAATACAAAATTATAGTAAGGAGTGAAAAAATGAAAGTAAGCAAAGAAGAAATTATGCATATTGCAAATTTAGCAAGCTTAACATTACAAGAAAACGAAGTAGAAGAATATCTAAAAAATCTACAAGAAATAATAGATTTTGCTGACATAGTAAATAAAGCAAATGTAGATGATTTAGACATTACTATAGGAGCAAACGAGGCAAAAAACGTATTTAGAAAAGATGAGATTATAAATTTTAAAAATACAGAATCACTATTACAAAATGCCCCAAGTAAAGAAAAAAACATGTTTAAAATACCTAAAATAATAAATTAAAAAATATGTTTACCTAGCAAAAAATAAAGGAGGAAAAGTAATGGACATAACAGAGTTAACAGTTCATGAGCAACAAGAAAAATTAAAAAATAAAGAAATAACAGTAAATGAAATATTAAAAGCCTATCTAGATAGAATTAATGACAAAGAAAAAGATGTACAAGCTTTTGTAACTATATTAGAAGAAGATGCTAAAAATAAAGCTAAAGAAATACAACAAAAAATAGATAATGGAGAAGAAAAAAACTCTTTAGCAGGTATTCCAATAGGAATAAAAGACAATATTTGTACAGAAGGAATAAAAACAACCTGCAGTTCAAAAATGTTAGAAAATTTTATATCACCATATGATGCAACAGTAATGGAAAAATTAAAAGAGCAAAACATAATTAATTTAGGAAAACTAAATATGGACGAATTTGCAATGGGTGGATCAACAGAGCACTCATATTTTAAAGTAACTAAAAATCCATGGAATTTAAATAAAGTACCAGGAGGTTCTTCTGGTGGAAGTGCAGCAGCAGTTGCAGCAAACCTAGTTCCCTGGGCTCTAGGATCTGATACAGGAGGTTCAATAAGACAACCTGCAAGTTTTTGTGGAGTTGTAGGATTAAAACCAACATATGGACTAGTTTCAAGATATGGACTAGTAGCATTTGCTTCATCTCTTGACCAAATAGGACCTATTACAAAAGATGTTAAAGATTCAGCTATATTATTAAATATAATAGCAGGCAAAGACCCAAAAGACGCAACATCAGTAGATAAAGAAAAGAAAGATTATGTAAAAGCATTAAAAAACAATGTAAAAGGATTAAGAATAGGAGTGCCTAAAGAATTCTTTAAAGAAGGAATAAACGAAGAAGTAAAACAAGCATTAGAAGAAGCAATAGAAAAATACAAAGAACTAGGTGCAAAAGTAGAAGAATTTTCACTAGACATAGCAAAATATTCATTAGCAACCTATTATATAATCGCCTGTGCAGAAGCAAGTTCAAATTTAGGAAGATTTGATGGAATAAGATACACATATAGAACAAATGAATTTAAAGATTTAAAAGATTTATACAAAAAAACAAGAAGTGAAGGATTTGGAAAAGAAGTAAAAAGAAGAATAATACTAGGAACATATGTATTATCTTCAGGATATTATGATGCATATTACAAAAAAGCACAAAAAGTTAGAACTTTAGTTATGAACGAATTTAACAAAGCTTTCGAAAAATATGATGTTATACTAACTCCAACATCTCCAACAGTAGCCTTTGATATAGGTTCTAAAACAAATAACCCACTAGAAATGTATTTAGCAGATATATGCACAGTATCAGTAAATATCGCAGGATTGCCAGGAATATCAATACCTTGCAAAGTAGATAAAGAAGGAATGCCAATAGGTATGCAATTAATAGGAAATAAATTTTCAGAAGAAACAATATTAAATGCAGCATACACATATGAACAGTCAATAAAATTTAGAGAAAAATATAAACCAACATTTAAAAAATAATCATCTAAAAGCACTTAAAAATTAAGGAGGAATATTAATGTCAAAACAAGATTACGAAGTAGTAATTGGATTAGAAGTACATAGTGAATTATCAACAAAAACAAAAATATTTTGTTCATGTCCAACACAATTTGGTGCAGCTCCAAATACTCAAGTTTGTCCAATATGTATGGCAATGCCAGGAACATTACCTATGTTAAATGAAAAAGTGGTAGAATATGCTGTAAAGGCAGGTATAGCAACAAACTGCGAAATTTCAAGAGATAGTAAAAATGATAGAAAAAATTACTTTTACCCAGATTTACCAAAAGCATATCAAATATCACAATATGACAAACCATTATGCCAAAACGGATATATAGAAATAGAAGTAAACAATGAAATCAAAAAAATAGGAATTACAAGAATACATATAGAAGAAGACTCAGGAAAACTAAATCATGACGAATTAGCCCAAGGTAGTTTAGTTGATTTAAATAGAGCAGGAGTTCCTTTAATTGAAATAGTATCTGAACCAGACTTAAGAAGTAGCAAAGAAGCAGAAGCTTATTTAAAAAAATTAAAATCAATATTAGAATATATAGAAGTATCAGACTGCAAAATGCAAGAAGGATCATTTAGAGCAGATGTAAATGTTTCAGTAAGAAAAAAAGGAGCAAAAGAACTAGGGACACGTACAGAAATGAAAAATATGAACTCATTTAGAAGTATTGCAAGAGGAATAGAATACGAAATAGAAAGACAAATAGATGTATTAGAAAATGGTGGAAAAGTAGAACAAGAAACCCTAAGATGGGACGATGTATCAGGAAAAACATTTTCTATGAGAGACAAAGAAGATGCACAAGACTACAGATATTTTCCAGAACCAGACTTAGTAGCAATAAAACTATCAGAAGAATATATAGAAAACATAAAAAACAATTTGCCAGAAATGCCAGAAAGTAGAAGAAAAAGATATTTAGAAGAATATAACCTATCTCCAAAAGATGCCAAAATACTAACATCTTCAAAATATCTATCAGAACTATTTGAAAAAGCAATAAAAGTATGTAACAATCCAAAAGCAGTCAACAACTTTATAATATCAGACATATCAAGAATATTAAACGAAACAGAACTAGATCCAATAGAAATACCTTTCGATGCAAAACAATTAGGAAAATTAGTAATACTAGTAGATAAAGGAACAATAAGTTCAAGCATAGCAAAAAAAGTACTAGAAGAACTATTTCAAAATCCAAGAGACCCAGAAGAAATTGTAAAAGAAAAAGGCTGGATACAAATATCAGACGAAGGAGCCATAAAAGAAGTAGTACAAAACGTATTAGAAGCAAACCCACAATCAATACAAGACTATAAAGCAGGAAAAGACAGAGCATTAGGATTCTTAGTAGGACAAGCCATGAAACAAACAAAAGGAAAAGCAAACCCACAACTATTAAATAAATTATTCCTAGAAGAATTAAAAAAATAGGGTCAATTTGGGACGTTTCCCAATTGGACATTTTGACCAGTCTGGGACACTTCTTACCTTTGGGGGATTTAGCTAAAAACATTGCTACTCGTGTGATTAAGGCCCATGGGGGATAATATTATAATTTTTATTAAA
>CALXUW010000075.1 GCA_944391795.1 uncultured Clostridia bacterium | reverse complement strand
TAACATTTCAATTAATCGTAAGATTAAGTCGTATGATGACATAGTATGTAACCCCCTTTCCACCCTTGAGTAAGGATTGCCTTTCTGTCAATGAAAAGGTTGCTAACATATTACAATATTTTACACTAAAAAACAAGCGAACATAGTAAAAATTTACAATTAATTTATAGTATAAATAAATTATGTGGTTGCAGTAAAATTGCAATAAATCTAAACAGTAGATGTCCGAAACTATGCAAAAATAGAGGCTTTGAGGCTGGTTATTTTCTGGCTGTCGCCTCCAAAACGACAAAAAACGACAAATTTCCACTTAAATGTTGAAAGTTTGTCGTTCTTTATTTTTCAAAGTTTAAACTCAATTAAAATTTTGTCATTTTTTGAATTAAAATAACAAATATATGTAAAACTACATTAACACTACATTAACTTTTCGAAAAAACTACATTAACATTTTTTACAAATATAAACAAATAACCATTGTTCAGCATCTTTAATATGAAAATATTTCTCCAGTTTGAATCCAATTATTCAATTCTATGAAAATTTTATTGGCAATATCGAAAATCTGTTCTATAATATATTTGAAATTATAGAGATGGAAGTGATTGTTATGAATACTGAAACTAATATCATACCAATAAACGCAGATTCAAATGTAGTAAAATATGAAGCAAACAATATTAAAAATTTAATTTATTACGTAAGAGGAAAACAAGTAATATTTGAAAATTTCTGTCTTTTATTATATGATAAAACAACAATTAGTAAGTTGTCGCTGAGGTTGAATTTTTCAATAATATAAAATATTTTTTGAATTCATAGATTTTAAAGAAAAAAGATGGTATAATAATATAAATTGATTTATGGAGGTAATAAATAATGTCAATAGAAAAACAAAAATTATATAATGAAATTGAAACATTGCCAGAAGAACTTACAAACCAAGTTATTAATTTTATAGAATATTTAAAACTATCATATATAGATACAGAAGCTCCAGATAGTGTAACAATAAAAAGTAAAAAAGATTTAAAAGAAAAACTACAAAAAGGTTTAGATGATATAAAAGCAAATAAAGTAATTTCTTTAGATGAAGCATTTATTAAAATTGATAATATATAAAAAGAATGGAGCAATGCCATGAAAAAATATATAGTTGAGATTTCAGAAACTGCTGAACAAGATTTAGAAAATATTATTTCATATCTACGATTAAGTTTAGCAGGAGATATTATAGCAGACAAATACAAGATTTTATTTAAACAGGAATTAAAAAATTTAGAAAATATTGCAGGTAGTATGCCTATTTTAAGTGAGGATTTAACTGGGCATAAAAACATTAGAAAGATTAATGTGAGAAATTATATAGTATTTTATATAGTGGATGATGAAAATTCTAAAGCATTAGTGGTGAGAATAGGCCATGCTTTTATGGGTTGGGAAAAATATTTAAAAGATGAATAGTTAGCAAATATAAAATATTTGCTAATTTTTTCTCAGTAATTATCCCCACAAATTACAATTTTGACAAAATGGCTAAAGGATATTATAATTTTACAATAAAAGTGCTTTGAAGCACACAAAACATCTCCTTTTTATAGAGAGTTACTAATAAAATAGTAACTCTCATTTTGATTTAAAAAAAAATTTTGTAAAATATATTGACAATTGTATCTTAACTGTATATACTGTTTATATACAGTTAAGAAAAGAGGAATGATTATGGATATTATAATAAGTAATTCAAGCAATGTCCCCTTATATGAGCAGGTCAAGGAGCAAATAAAAAATAAAATCGTTTCTAATGAGCTAAAGGCAGGAGAATTATTACCATCAATACGAAGTCTAGCAAAAGATTTAAGAATAAGTGTAATCACTACCAAAAATGCTTATGACGAATTAGAAAGAGAAGGGTATGTAAAAACAATACAAGGAAAGGGGACTTATGTATCAAATAAAAATACAGAGCTTATAAAAGAGGAACAATTACAAAAAATAGAAAGCTTGATGGAAACAGCTGTGTCTATTGCCAGAATAAGTGATATTTCTAAAAAAGAAATTCAAGAAATGTTGGATATTTTATATGAGGAGGAATAAAAATGGAGGGGAAATTTTTAAATAAATTAACAGGTTTAAAGAAAAAAGTAAAAAATATTATAACAAAGAAGGGGTTAAAATATAACTACTCTGAAAGAAATAGTGATTTGTCCTGGAAATAAAAATATATTTATAAATTTAATGAAATTTGTAGACAAAATTAAAAGAATATTGTAGAATAAGTAACATAGGAAATAACGTTGCCTTGACAGCAGTTCTTTATAAGAACTGGGCAGATAAGCAACTACATAAATAAAAAAATAAACCATTCTACTTTTGACAGGGTAAATGGTTTATTAAAACATTCTCTGGCAAAACCGTATCTAACGGAATTGTCATTTCCTATTTTTATTATACTCTAATTTTAACAATAAAGTCAAGAAAAATATAAAATTTTATAATG
>CALXUW010000074.1 GCA_944391795.1 uncultured Clostridia bacterium | reverse complement strand
ATATGTTACATTTAAGTTCGTTCCATCTGCTACTACTGTTGCTGATGGGTCTTGTTTTTGTAATTCTTTTTGTAGTTCTTCTGCTTTTTTGTTCATATCCCATCCTTCTATTATTGCATCTGGTTGTATTCCTGCATATGCTATTTTTACTTCTTCTTCTATCCCTGAGCTTTCTGTTTCTTTTTTTGCATCTTCTGCTTGGGTTAATAGTCCATTTTCTCCTGTTAGCATTGCTATACTTACTCCTGCTAAGATTAATAACACTATTATTGTTATTACTAGTGCTATCAATGTTATTCCTCGCATTTTTTCTTTTTCCATTTTTTGTTTCTTGTTTAGTTTTAATTTTCCCTTTCTTCTTTTTCTTTCCATTTGTTCCTTTTCTCCCTTCTACTTTAGTTTTTACTTATTTTTTCTTTTTTATGTATTTTTTTGTTTTTTTTTAGCTTTCCTACGTTTGTGCTTCCTATGTTTAGACTTTATGTCATTTTCTTCTTTTTGTCAACTCTTTTTTTCTTTATTTTTTTACACAAAAAAGATAGCATTAATAATCATACCTTTTTGTATGATTTATCAACTGCTATCTTCGAATTTATTTTTTTCATTTTCTTTTTTATTATTTATTAAATATTCGATATATATATATATATATAGTGCCACAAGGCTTTCCGTCGTTTTTAGGTTTTGCATTCTTTTTTCTCCTCTTTTGTTTTCTTTTTTCTTGTATTATTAGTATAACTTATTTTTTCTCTTTTTTCAATATTTGTAATATAATTGTAATATTAATTTTTTAATTTTCATATGCTCATTTTATCCGAAAAAACCTCGTTTTTTTATTGGTGGTTGCTCATTCATTGTTATTGCAAGTTTTGTTAATAATTCTCTTTGTTCTTTAGTTAAACGCTTTGGCGTTTGTACTGTAACTGTAAATACAAAGTCTCCTACACTACTTGAATTTACTGATTTAAATCCTTTATTTCTAATAGTAAATTTTGTTCCAGTTTGTGTTGCTTCTGGTATTTTATATTTTTCTTTTGTTCCGGTCTACCATTGGTATTTCTAGCTCTGAGCCTAGTGTTGCTTGTGTTATTGTTATTGGAACTTCACATAAGACATTGTTTCCACTTCTTGTATATATACTATGTCTTTTTATTCTTACAGTAATATATAGGTCTCCTTTTGGTCCTCCTTTTTCTCCGTGGTTCTCCTTCTCCTCTTAGTACTACTGTTTGGTTGTCATCAATCCCTGCTGGTATTTTTACTTTTATTCTTGGTTGTTTTCTTACAGTTCCTTTTCCATGACATACATCACAAGGTTCTTTTATTACTTCTCCTGTTCCATGGCATGCTGTACATGTTCTTCTTGTTTGTACTTGACCCAAAATTGTGTTTTGAACTGCTGTTACTTGCCCTGTTCCATTACATACTGTACATTTTGTTACAGATGTTCCTGGTTTTGCACCAGATCCATGACAGGTACTACAAGTTTCATTTCTAGTTATGGTTATTTCTTTTTCTACCCCTAAAAATGCTTGTTCAAAAGTAATTTCCATATGTAAATTTAAATCAGCACCTTTTTTTGGTCCGTTTTGTCTTTTACTTGAAGTTCTTCCTCCAAATCCACCTCCGAAGAATGATGAAAAGATGTCTCCTAAGTCTCCGAAATCATCAAATCCATTAAAACCTGAACTTGTGTAAGAATAATATCCTCCTTGACCAAATGGTCCTTGGCCTCCTCCGAATCCTTGTGGTCCATCTGCTCCAAATTGGTCATACATTTTTCTTTTTTGTGGGTCAGATAATGTTTCATATGCTTCATTTACTTCTTTAAATTTTGCTTCTGCTTCTTCTTTGTTGTTAGGATTTGCGTCAGGATGATATTTTTTTGCAAGTTTACGATAGGCTTTTTTTAGCTCTTCATCTGTTGCATTTTTGTTTACACCTAATACTTCATAATAATCTCTTTTACCTGCCATTGTTTTTCTCTTCTCCTCTTTCTAATTTTTCTTTATTACTTTTATTAGACCTTTTATGAGATTAAAAAGGGAAATTTGAGTCCGCTTGTTCCCAAAATCCCTTTTTGTTCTTTATTATTTGTTATCATCTTCTACTTTATAATCTGCATCATATACATTGCCATCATTTCCTTGTGCATTTTCTGTATTTTCTGTTCCTGCTTGTGCTTCATTTGCATCTGCTCCTTGAGCTCCATTTGGGTTTGCATTTTTGTATAATTGTTCTGACATATCATAGAATACTTTTGTTAGTTTTTCAGTAGCTTCTTTTATTTTTTCTGTATCGTTTGTTTCTAGCGCTTTTTTAGTATTGTCTATTTCTGTTTCTACTTTTGCTTTTTCTTCACCACTGATTTTGTCTCCTAAATCTTTTAGTGTTTTTTCACTATTATAGATTAGGCTTTCTGCATTGTTTTTAACTTCGATTTCTTCTTTTTTCTTTTTGTCTTCTGCAGCATGTGCTTCTGCATCTTTTACGGCTTTTTCTATATCTTCATCTGAAAGGTTAGTTGAAGCTGTTATTGATACATTTTGTTCATTTCCTGTTGCCATATCTTTTGCAGATACGTGTACTATACCATTTGCATCTATATCAAATGTTACTTCTATTTGTGGTACTCCTCTTGGTGCTGCTGGAATTCCTGTTAGTTGGAATCTTCCTAATGTTTTGTTATATGCAGCCATTTCACGTTCACCTTGTAATACGTGTACTTCTACTGATGTTTGACCATCTGCTGCTGTTGAGAATACTTGTGATTTTTTAGTTGGTATTGTTGTGTTTCTTTCAATTAGTTTTGTAAATACTCCACCATATGTTTCAATTCCAAGTGATAGAGGTGTTACATCTAATAATACTAAGTCTTTTACATCTCCTGATAAAACACCACCTTGAATTGCTGCACCTATTGCAACACATTCATCTGGGTTTATTCCTTTGTCTGCATCTTTTCCTGTTATTCTTTTTACTGCTTCTTGTACTGCAGGAACTCTTGTAGAACCTCCAACTAATAATACTTTGTGAATATCATTTGGTGTTAGTCCTGCGTCTTTTAAAGCTTGGTTTACTGGTCCTGCTGTCATTTCTACTAAATCGTGTATTAATTCTTCAAATTTTGCTCTTGTTAGTGTTATATCTAAATGTTTTGGTCCTGAACTATCTGCTGTTATGAATGGTAAATTAATTTGTGTTTGTTGCATACCTGATAATTCTATTTTTGCTTTTTCTGCTGCTTCTTTTAGTCTTTGCATTGCCATTTTGTCTGATTTTAGGTCTATTCCACTTGATTTTTTGAATTCGCTTACTAGGTAGTCGATTATTGCATTATCAAAATCGTCTCCTCCTAAGTGTGTATTACCATTTGTTGCTAAAACTTCAAATACTCCATCACCAATGTCTAGGATAGATACATCAAATGTTCCTCCACCTAAGTCATATATTAATATTTTTTGGTCTTGTTCTTTATCCATTCCATATGCTAAAGCAGCTGCTGTTGGTTCGTTTATAATTCTTAATACTTCTAGTCCCGCAATTTTACCTGCGTCTTTTGTTGCTTGTCTTTGGCTGTCACTAAAGTAAGCTGGTACTGTGATAACTGCTTGTGTTACTTTTTGTCCTAAATAGTTTTCTGCATCAGTTTTTAATTTTTGTAATATCATTGCTGATATTTCTTGTGGAGAAAATTTGTCTCCTTCTATATCTACTTTTTCGTTTGTTCCCATTTTTCTTTTTATTGATATAACTGTGTTTTCTGGATTAGTAACTGCTTGACGTTTTGCTATTTGTCCTACTAATCTTTCTCCATTTTTTGAAAATGCAACTACTGATGGAGTTGTTCTGTTTCCTTCTGCATTTGGTATTACAACTGGTTCTCCTCCTTCCATAACTGCTACACATGAGTTTGTTGTTCCTAAGTCAATTCCTATAATTTTTCCCATTTTTCATTCATCCTTTCTTTTAATAAAAAATATGTATATATAAATTTAATAACAAATTTACTAATAATGATGCACCTATTTGTACACCTATACTTATTACAGTAAAGAAACCTCTTCCATAATAGTCAAAACGGTTATATAATTTATTTAATATAGCTATTACTAATAATCCTATTATAAAATATCCTCCAAATGAGAATATAAAGATTATAGGTGATATATATCTTGTTAATATCATTTGTTCTATTTCCATACCTATAGTATAGATAAGTACATTTCCTAAGTATTTAACATTTCCTTCTATTGCAGAATATATAATATTAAATATCAATGCATCAATTAATATTCCTAATGTTATATTTAATATATTTCCACCTAAGCTTAAAATATATAACATTATTCATTCTCCTTTTAATTTGCTACTACAACCATTGAATGTCTTATTACTTTATCACCTAACTTATAGCCTTTTCTATATTCTTGTACTATTTCTTTTTCGCCCTTAGTATCATCTTGTATACTGCCTACTGCTTCATGAAGACTTGGGTCAAATGTTTCTCCTATTGCTTTTATTTCTTCTACACCTTTTGACTCTAAGACATTTTTAAATTGTTTTAATACTAATTCAACTCCTTGTTTATAGTCCTTATCTTTGGTTTCCACTTTAGCAGCATTTTCTAAATTGTCTACTATTGGAAGTATTGTTTGGATTACATCTGAAAGTATTGAGTTGTATAGATTATCTCTTTCTTTGCTACTTCTTTTTTTAAAGTTTTCGAATTCTGCTAGAATTCTTTTGTATCTGTCGTCTAATTCGTCATAGTCTTGTTTTGGTACCATTTCTTTGTGTTTTAAATCATTTTTAGTATTTTTTTCTTGTTTTGTAGATTCATTTTGTTCCTTTTCTAATTTTTCTTCTTTATTTTCTTTGTCTGACATTTTATACCTTCTTTCCATTATTCTATTTCTTTTAATTTTTTATTTATGTATTTCATTACTGAAATAACTTTTGAATAATCCATTCTTTTAGGACCGATGATTCCTATTGTTCCTAGGTCTTTTCCATTTACTTTGTGTTTAAATGTTACTACACTAAAGTCTTTTAGTTCTTCTTTTTGATTTTCTTCACCTATATATACATTTATGTCTTCGGCAAATCCTGTATTTAACATGTCAGTTACTAGCTCTTTGGTATCTAGTATGTTTATAAAGTTTTTGGCTACTTCTAAGCTGTTAAACTCTGGTAGGTCAAAGGATTTGTTGGCTCCTTCTAGATATATTTTTTCGTCTTCTTCTAGTACTTTTTTTATTTGTTCTATTACTGGTTTTATTACATTAATGCTATATGTCATTTCATCATATAAGTAGTCTTCTAAAGGTCTATTTATTGTTTCTATTGGTTGATGTTTTAATTTGTTGTTGAACATGTAATTCATTGTTTCTACTTGTTTTTCGTTTATGTCTTCATCAAATTTTATTATTGTTTCTTTTACTAGTCCTGCATCTGTTAGGATTACTGCTAACATCATTCTTGAACCTAATAGTACAAATTTTATTTCTTCTATTAATTGCGCCTCTGGTTTTGGGCCTATTGAAAGTGTTGTGTAGTGTGTTACTTCTGAAATTGTTGTTGCTGCTATTTTTGTTAAATCTTCGATTTCGTTTACTTTGGTTTCTAGTTTTGAACTTATGTATTTTATTTCTTCTCTGCTTATATTGTCATCTTTTAATAGTTCGTCTACATAGTATCTGTATCCTTTTTCTGATGGGATTCTTCCACTTGATGTGTGGGTTTTGTCTAGATAACCATTTTTTTCTAGGTCTGCCATTTCATTTCTTATTGTTGCACTACTGTAATTTAGACCATGATTATTTGCAAGTAAGTTTGAACTAACTGGCTCTGCTGTATTTATATATTCTTCTACTATTGCTTGTAGGACCTTTTTTTTTCTGTCGTCTAACAATTTTTTCACCTTCTTTTAGCACTCTTCTAGTTTGATTGCTAACTTAGTATATATTATACCCATATTTAGCAGTTGTCAATAGTTTGTGCTAAATTTTTTTGTGAATTTTTTGTGAACAACTATGTCAGTGGGGACGGAGAATTTTGACAACAATAAAGTTAGCGACTTTTGCGCTAACTTTATTGTTGTCAAAATTCTCCGTCCCCACTGACATAGCTTACATATTAATCTTCTTATCAATAACATACTCCGGTCTCTTTCTAGTTTCATCATAAATCCTAGCAATATACTCAGAAATCACCCAAATAGCCAAAAGTTGCACTCCGCTAAATAATGTAATTGCAACCATGATAGATGTCCATCCTGGAGTTAAGTTATTTAAATCAAAAGCATATGAAACAAGTGAATAAATCAAAATTGCAATTGACAAAATAATCGTTATAATTCCTAATCCTCCAACTATTTTCAAAGGTTTAGTTGAAAAACTTATAATTCCGTCTTGAGCTAATTTTAGCATTTTTCTTAATGGATATTTAGTTTTTCCTGCTTTTCTTGCTTGTCTTTCATAATATATTGGAGTCTGTTTAAATCCCACCCAGCTAAATAATCCTCTTAAAAATTTATTGTGTTCTGGAAGAGTATTTATTACATCTATTACTTTTCTATCAACTAATCTAAAATCACCAGTATCTTTTGGAATTTCTACGTCTGACAAAGCATTTAAGGTTTTATAAAACATTTTGGCTGTTAATAATTTAAAAGGTGATTCTCCTTTTCTTAGTTTTCGTTTTCCATAAATTACTTCATAACCTTGCTCTAATAAATCTATCATTTCTGGTAATAGTTCAGGAGGGTCTTGTAAATCTGCATCTATAATTAAAACCGCATCACCTGTTACATTTCTTATTCCTGCTGTTACTGCTGCTTGGTGTCCGAAATTTCTTGAAAATGATATTATTTTTACTTTATTGTCAAAACTTGCAATTTCTTCTAATATATCTTGCGTATTATCTGAACTTCCATCATTTATAAAAATTAATTCATAATCGTAATTTTCTAGTGTATCTACTACATTTTTCATTCTCTCATAACAAATTTTTGCAACTTCTTTTTCATTATACATTGGTATTATTACTGATAATTTTTTCATTTCTTTAATTCCTTTCTTTTCCCTAGCTTTTGATATTTTATAATAAAAAAACATATAAGTTTGGTTAAGCCTTTTTTAATTCTTTGCATTTTACAATAATAATAAACAAATTCAAACTAGTTTTATGTTTGCTTAAAACAGGAGACTTTTTAAGCTGCCTCCTGTTTTTTGAATATTATAAATTTACTGAATATATAATTTACTATAATTACCATTATTTGTGTTACTATTTTTGATATTATATCATTTATATTAAATACTTTTACCATTAATGCAAAAGTTCCTACATCACATAATATTCCTGATAATACTCTAAATGCAAAAAATGATATTATTTCTTTTAAAATTCCTTTTTTAGTATTGCTTTTATTATCAAATACAAACAATCTATTAGTTATATATGCAAATAATACTGCACAAAACCATGATATTGCACTACTTGCAACTTCGTCTATTTTAAGTAACCTTGCTGCTATAAAGTATGATGCAAAGTTTACAACCGTTGATAGTCCTCCAAATATTAGATAATTTATGATTTCTTTATATTCTAGGTATAAGCCTTTTATTGTTTTTAAATCTAAATGTTTTATATCAATTTCTTTTAATTTTGTCTTTTTAGCTTCCATTTTCTTTTCTTTCCTTACTAATTTAATGAATTGCTTATTTTATTATTTTACCATTTGCCTTATTATTAGTCATTTAAATTATTATTGTTATAATTATACTTGATTTTTATTTACAAATAGTTCCCCTAATGGTCTTTCTTCATTTATTCTTTTTATTGCTTCTGCAAATAAAGGGGCAATTGATAGTACTTTTATTTTGTCTATTCTTTTTTCTTCTGGAATTGGTACTGTGTTTGTTACTACTAGTTCATTTATTTTTGAGTTTTTTATTCTTTCTATTGCAGGACCTGATAATATTCCATGTGTACATCCTGCATATATACTTTTTGCTCCGAATTTTTCTAGCACTTTTACTGTTTCTATTATTGAGCCTGCTGTGTCTATTTCGTCATCAAATATTATTGCATTTTTGTCTTTTACATCTCCTATAATAGTACTTGCTATTGCTCTATCATCATTTCCTTCTCTTCTTTTATCTACTAGTGCTATTGGGCAATTAAAAAATCTTGAATATTTGTATGCTTTTTTAGAGCTTCCTGCATCTGTTGCAACAATTACCATGTTGTCTAATTTCTTTTCTCTAAAATAATCTTCTAATAGGTATTCTCCTGTTAGTCTATCACAATTTATATTAAAATATGCTTGTATTGCAGGATTGTGTAAGTCACATGTTATTATCCTTGTTGCTCCTGCTGCTTCTAGTAACTGGGCTATTAGTTTTGCAGTTATTGGTACTCTTGGTTGATCTTTTTTATCTGACCTTGAATATGGATAATATGGAAGTATTACATTTATGTTTTTTGCAGATGCTCTTTTGGCAGCATCTATTGTAATTAATAGTTCCATTATCCTTTCGTTTATTGGTGGTTTTTGGGTTTGTACAATATATACATCTTTTTGCCTTACTGTTTCTAATATTTGTACAAAGTTATTGTCATTTTTAAATTTCATAAAGTTTATTTTTCCCATTTCTATTCCTAAGGAATCACATATTTCTTTTGTAAATTCTTCTGCTGTATTACAAGCAAATACTTTTATATTTTTCAATAGTACCACCTCTATAATTTTATTTATTTTTTCATACATTTTTATAACTTTTTTTTTAAGCTTAGACTTTTTTAATTGCTAATTTTTATAATTCTTCTGCAAATCCTTTTTGTAATTTTTTAAATATAAAATATCCTATTACTGTAAGTAAAATAGATAATGCTAATAAAATACATAAAATTTGCATATTTGGCATTTGATGATAATAGAATATATCTCTGTATGCATTTATTAAATGTGTCATCGGATTTAATTGCATTATTATTTGCAAGTTTGCTGGTAATTGTTCTAATTTATATACTATAGGTGTTGCATAAAATGCTGCCATTAAAATAACTCCGATTATATGTTCTAAGTCTCTAAAATAAACTGTTACTGATGATACTATAAATGATATTCCTAATAATAATATAAATTGTATAAGTAATATAAAAGGATAAAATACTAAATACCAAGATAAACCTATCCCTGAAAATATTACAAATGCAAGTATTATTATTGTTGATATAACAAAATTTACTGCTCCACTTGTTACAACTGATATTGGTAAAATTTCTCTTGGAAAATATACTTTTTTTATAATATCAGCATTTCCTATAACAGTAAAAGCTGATTGAGTTATTGCTGTTGTAAAATATGTCCATGGAATTAATGCTACACATATGTATATATGGTAAGTCTTGTCTCCTCCTGCAAGTAATGCCCCAAATATTATTGAATATACTGCTAATTGTAATAATGGATTTAAAAACGACCACATTATACCTAATATTGAGTTTTTATATCTTCCCCTTATTTCTTTTTTTACATTTGTTTTTAATAGCTCTCTATAGTTATATATTTTTTTAAATATGTTCATATCTTTCTCCTTTAATTTAAGTAGTTACTCTTAAGTATTCATTTACCACTTCGTCAGTATTTCCGTCCATCCTTACTTGTCCATCATATAACCAAACTGCTCTATCACATAGGTTTCTTACTGATTCCATGCTATGGGTTACAAATACCATTGTTTTTCCTTGTGCTTTTAGTTCACGCATTTTAGCAAAACATTTTTCTTGGAAGTGTTGGTCTCCTACTGATAATATTTCATCTATTAATAATATTTCTGCATCTACATTTATAGCAACTGAAAAAGCTAGACGCATGTACATTCCAGATGAATATGTACTAACTGGATTGTCTATAAAGTCTTGTAATTCAGAAAATTCTATTATTTGGTCTAATCTTTTGTCTATTTCTTTTTTGGTTAAACCAAATATAGATGAGTTAAAATATATATTTTCTCTTCCTGAAAAGTCTGGGTGAAATCCTGCTCCTAATTCTAGCAAAGATGTTAGTTTTCCTTTTGTTTCAATTGTACCTTGATTTGGAAATATTATTTGTGTCATTAATTTTAAAAGTGTGGATTTCCCGCTTCCGTTTACTCCGATTAGTGCTACTGTTTCTCCTTTTTTTATTTCTAAATTTATGTCTTTTAATATTTCTCTTTTTTCTCTTCTTTTATTTCTTGCCCAAAATAACATTCTTTCTTTTAGGGTATTTGCTCTATCATAGTATATATTAAAACTTTTGTATACATGATCAACTTTAATTGCTATATCGTTTGATTCTTTCATCTTTTTTGCTCCTTTTGTATTTTTGATAGGGGTATTATATCATTAAAATTTTTGATAGTCAATTTAAACTTTTAATATTATTTTTTATTTAAATTTCGATTCCTTTTTCTTTAATTATATTACTTAATTCTTCGTATTTTGCCCATGCTGTATTGCTAGATGCCCATGCTGTTTGACTATTTTTTACTTCTTTTAAATATAGGTCATTTACAATATTAAAGCTATCTAATAATAGTTGTTTTTGAAATTCATTTACTTTAGTAAATCCTTTATAGTCTTCTATATCTGGCAATTTTATTTTATTTAATTTTTCTTCATTTGTATTATTTATAAAGTCAAAACATTCTTTTTCTAGGCTTTGTCTTATTTTCAAATAATCTTTTTTATTTTCTTTTGGTTTGTTTATATTATATTTAAAATCAAATCTTTTACTTAAAAATTCTTCTTCTGTTACATAATGTAGTAATTTCAAAAAGTCACTTGTTCTATCATTATTTAGTGAATAGTCTATTAAAAGTACTGGTGTTTCTAATGCAAGTGAAGGAAGGGCTGAATGAAGCCTTGGTGTAATTACTAAACTTGCTTTTTGGATTTTTTGTAAATAGTCAATTACTTTTTTTGTTCTTTCTTCCCAGGTTAGTTTTGAATGTTCACTTGCATTTAGATTATTTGTAATTCTTTCTATTCTTTTATTAGTTTTTTGCTTTACTTTTTCGTATATTTTATCTGATACATCTACTAATAATATATAGTCTTCTTTTTTTAAGTCTTCAAATTTATCTAGTGTTAAAGTCATACAACCTGAAAAATATGAATTAATTCCATTTTCTTTTAGTAGATTATTTGTGTAACTGTCTCTTGCTCCAATTGGTTCGTATTTTTTTAAATATTCTTTTCCATATCCTGTTGTTATGTGTTTTTGGTCTATATGATATATTGTATCATAATGTGTAAAATGCATAGATATCATTTTAGGATATATATATGGTGATGGTGGCCAATTAAATTTTTTATTCATCCACCATGCGTTCATAAATGTTATTACTGGTTCTTTTTCGTTTGGGACAAATGATGTTACATCATCTCTATCTATTATATAATCTACTTTTGGCAAGTATTTTGTAGCTACATAACTTTGTACATCATCCCCTATATTTTCTGTATCTTTATATACAATTAATCCATATTTCATGGTTTTCCCCCTTTAGATTTATAGATGTTTTTTATATTTTTCTATAATTCTTTACTTTCTTTTTCTCTTAAATGTATTCCTATTAAAATAGGTAAAACTGTAAACATTGCATAGATATACCTAAATTCTCCAAATACTGGTGAAGCTAAGCATGTCCCCCAAAGTATTATTATTGGTATATATATTAATATTAATTTATATTTCTTTTTGTATATTGCATACATAAAACAAGTTGCAACTACCCAAAATGTAAATCCTATACTATATAACATTGAGTTTAGTGGTAGGTCTCTTCTATCTATCATTGAATCAAATTTTTCTAAGCTTTCTAATTCTACTATTGGTGTATTTTTTAGGCCTAATGCTTGTTCTTTTTCTTGGTCTGATAAATACACTTCTCTATTTACTACCCAATGTATACTTTCTGGGTACCAATATCCATAACTATTACATAAAAAGGCTTCTACAGCTGATCTTGGATATTTTAAACATAGTTTTACCCATAATTTTATAAATCCTATTTTATCATTTTCAAAAGCTTCATTGTCAAAATGATTTTTTACTTGGTCTGATATTTTTGGATAATAAAGAGTAGGTAAGTCATCTGTTGGTAAGTATTTATATATTCTCCATCTTTCTTCATCTGTTAGGTCTTCGTTTTTTGCCATTCTTGCAAATTGTTGTAATGGAATAGATAAAGCTTCTCTAATTGATCCTTCATCTATACCAAATATTGCAAATACTGGTCCTTTCCAAATCATATATGTAGCTAGAACTATACATGTAATTACAATTAGTTTTTTGTAATTTTTTAGTGCAAATATAAACATAAATGGTATTGTTCCAAGTATTACATATATTCCATTATTTCTAAATAATATGACCAATAAAATGCTTATTATTAGTAAAACATTTTTTAATTTTGATTTTAAGAAATGCTCTCTATTTATTGCAATTTCTGTCATCATTATTGTAAATATTAGCATTGCTACTGCAAATGGTATGTCTTTCCACATGGTTATACTATATATGCCATTTACAGGGTAAAACGCGTAAAAGATAAGTGTTAAAATTCTAAATCTTATATCTACATTTCTTTTTGCCATATAATATATTGCAAATGAAAAACAACAAGATGTAATTAGCATTTGTAATATACTATATATTGCAACACCTATATTATAATTTCCAAATAATTTTCCTATACTCATTACAATTCCTATTATAAATGTATGAAGTACTGGGTGATGATTACTTAAGGTCTTCATATCTAGACTTTGCATTATTTGGCTCATAGAATCAACAGATACTACACCTGGAAAATAGTTTAAAAAATATGGTATCCATGCTATAAATATTATAGCCCACACTATAAAGAATGTTCTTTTATTGTTAGTAAACCATTTTGTTTTTCCTTTTATAAAATCTTTTTTTTCTAATACATTAAAAATATTTCCAATTACACCAAATATTATTATTGCATATCCAATCCATTTTATTATTGATTTTGTAATTGCTATATTATTTGCTAATATTCCATCTAGGTTTAAATATGTGTCTATACTATTTCCTACTATTTCAAAACTTGCAAAAACAATTGCTAATATACCTGCTATGATATATAGTCTTTTGTTTTTTATTTCTAATAACCTTTTTAAAAGCCAATATGTCATTATGAAAAATATTACATAAAGGATGGAATTTCCTGAAAATGAATAGTTTAAAGCTATGTTATAGTCCATATTCATATTTAATGAAAATGTTACAAATATTGAGATTATTGCTATTAGAAAAGGCTTTAAGTATTTTAGTTTTTCTTTTATCATTTTGTCTTTCTCCAATCTTTATATAAATTTTTGTCAAAGAATTCTTTAAATTGTTCACATTTCTTTTCCCATGACCAATCTTTTCTTTGTTCTAGATTTTCTTTTGATAATTCTTTAAATTGTTTTTTGTCATTTAATAGTTTTTTTAGAGTTTCTTTTAGACATTCTTTTGAACGCTCTTTTAGAATAAATTCTTTTTGTTTTTTGCCTAATACATCTCTTACTATTCCTACATTAGTTGATATAATTGGTACTCCTGAAGCTAAAGATTCTAAAACTGGGTTTGGTGTTCCTTCATTTTTGGAAGCACATATATATACATCAATTGAATTATAATAGTCTGGCATTTTGTCATGTGGAATTAAACCTTCTTTTCTGTCTGCAAATTTTAATTCTATTTCATATCCTTCATCTATTAATTCTTCAAGTGCTGGCTTTATTATTTTTCTTACTCCTTTTAGGTCTGTATCTCCATCTGAATCTGTAAATTCGCTATTTCCTACCCATCCTATTTTTATTTTTCTTTTATTTATGTTTTCTAATTCAAATCTTTCTAGGTTTTTGGGTTTAAATTTTTCTAAATCTACTCCATCACTTATTACCATTAATGGTTTTTTGTCTATTTCTAGTTTGTCATATATATCTTTTAAAATTGTTGAAGATACTGTGTAGTTTTTTGCATATTTTGCAAAAATTTTTGTGTTTTCAAATGTGTCTTTAGTTAAAAATTTATGATCATATACTGATGTTGTTATATTGTTTGCTAATAAATATTTGTTTATAAAGTCTTCGTAATCTAGTCCCATATTATGTATATATGTTCTTGAATAATCATAATCTATACATGAAATAAGGCCTCTCCATAATAAATGTACTAAATCATATTGATTGGCTAAGAATAATAAATTTACTATGTTGTCATCAAATACTGATACAGGTATTGTATCTATTTCGTAATATTTTGATAAATGTGTTTTTATTTCTCTTGCTATGTTAGAAAAAGCCCAACCGTCTACATCATATACAATTGCAATTCTTTTTTTGTTTGTTTTTTTCTTGTATATGTCATTTTCTTTATAATCTATCATTTTTTCTAGGTCAAATAGAAAATTCATCTCATCTACAAATGTTGGATTCGTCATTTTTTCTACGCTTTCATCTAATTTTTTGTCCATAGTTATTTTCCCTTTCTTTTTGGTTTATTTTTTTATTATATTTTTTACTTTTCTTGCAACTTTTTTTGAAAATGATGGATTTTCGTTTTGTTTTTGATTCATTTCTTCTATTTTTTTTAATAATTCTTCTTTTTCCTTTGAAAGGTTAGTTATTGTTCCCATTAACATTTCATTTTGTTTTTTTAAAATATAATTTGTCATTTTAGCTCTTTGTAATTCTATTTTTATTTGTTCTTCCATTTTTTTCTCCTTTTTTGATTTTTATTATATCATAAAATACTTGTGTGTCAATGCTATAAATCTTAAAAAATGCAACAATTGTAAATCAATTGTTGCATTTTTATTTAGTTTATATTATTAGTAAATTTTATTATTATCTTTTACTTTACTTTTAAGTTTTGATGTTAATTTTATTTTATTCTTTAATTTGTTTTTTCTTCTTGGTTATTTTCTTCTTTTTGTTCATTTTTTGTTTCTTCTTTTTCTTTTTGTTCTACTTCGTTTTTTTCATTTTCTATTTGTTCTACTTCGTTTTTTTCATTTTCTTTTTGTTCTTCCTTGTTATTTTCATTTTCTATTTTGCTTGTTTCTTGTTCTTTTTGTTTATTATCTAACTCTTCTTGTGGTTTTACTAATAATACATCGTTTTCTTGTTTGATTTGTTCTTTGTTTGGTCCTTCAATTTGCATTACCATTTTTTCTTGTTTTTGGAATACTATGTTGTTGTTTTCTATTTGTATTTTACAATCTTTGAATTCTCCAATATTTTTTATAGGTCTTATATTTGCTTTTTGTTTCTTTTGGTTACTTATGTTATTCTTTCCTGTTAGTTCTACTTCTATGTAATATTGTTTAGATGTATCTAGGTTATAAATTACTCTGTCATAATAATAGTTTAATCCTCCATCATGTCTTACATACATTTCTTGGCTGTATTGTCCATCTGTTGATTTTAGTGTCATTTTTGGTAGGCCTTGTGGCTCACATGCTACTCCATTTATCCATTCTGCTATTATTATATTTCCTTTTATGTATTGTCTTCTAGCTTCATTTATATCTATTTGCATTGTGGTTAGGTCTGTATTTATTTCTCCTATGTATTTATTTGATTTGAATGTTAATTTGTTATTTGTTACTACCATTTCTTGATCATTTAATTTTCCTATATTTTCTTGTGGTCTTATATTTGCTATTTGTTTCTTTTTATTTCCTATATTTTTGTTTCCTGTTAGTTCTACTTCTATGTAATACTCTTTTGTTGTATCTAAGTTGTAGATTACTCTGTCATAGTAGTAATTTAATCCTCCATCATGTCTTACATACATTTCTTGTGAATATGTTCCATCTGTTGATTTTAATGTCATTTTTGGTAAGCCTTGTGGTTCTTTTGCTATTCCATTTACCCATTCTGCTATTATTATATTTCCTTTTATGTATTCTCTTCCAGCCTCATTTATGTCTATTTTTAACGTTGTTAAATCTGTGTTTATCTCTCCATTATATAGGCTTGAATCATTAATTTTTAAAATGTTATTTTCTGCATAGATAGTTACTGTTCCATATTTTCCTATTTCTTGTTTAGGTAATTTTGCTATTTGTACTTTATTTGTTCCTATATTACATTCTCCTGTTAAGGTTACTTCTATTTGGTATTCTTTTAATGGATTTAGTTTTTCTATATTGTAAATAACATATTTATAGCTTAGTCCTCCAAGACTTGTTAGTTCTATATCCTTAGCATATGTGTTATCTGTTGATTTTAATGTCATTTTTGGTAAGCCTTCTGGTACATTTGCTACATTATTTATCCATTCTGCTATTAATATTTCTCCTTCTAGGTTATAAGTTCCATTTGCTCCGTTTTTTAATTCGATTGTTTTTAGGTCTGTATTTATTTCTCCATTATATAAGAATTTTATTTTATTATCTTCTATTTTTATTGTATTTCCTTCATATGTTCCTAATTCTTTTGCTGGTAGTTTTACTGTTTGAACTTTTTTATTTGATGTATTTTCTTCTGTTGTTAGTTTTGCTTCTATATAATATTGTTTATTTGGAGTAATTTGGTCTAAGAATACATCATAGTAGTAACTAATTCCTTCTAAATATCCTACATAGATTTTTTTGTTAACTGTTCCATCTACTGATTTTAATGTTAACTCTGGTAGTGATTTAGGTGTATATGCTAAATCATTTATCCATTCTGCAATTAGTATATTTCCACTAATATAGTATCTTCCTTCTTGAGTTTTATTTAATTCTATTGTTTTTAAATCTGTATTTATTTCTCCTACATATGGTCCTTGTGAAAATACTAGTTTGTTATTTATTAATTTTAATTCTCTTCCATTAATATTTCCAACAGTCATATTTTTCATATTTGCATTTTGTTTCTTTTTGTCAGATATGTTTTGTTTTGTTGTTAGTTCTACTTCTATATAATATTCTTTGTTCATATCTAAATTAGAAATTACTCTATCATAGTAGTAATTTAATCCTCCATCATGTCTTACATACATTTCTTGTGAATATGTTCCATCTGTTGATTTTAGTGTCATTTTTGGTAAATTTTTGGGAATACATGCTTCTTTATTTATCCATTCTGCAATTAGTATATTTCCAGATATCATTTCTTTTCCGGCCTGAGTTTTTGCTTAAGTTCATTGTTTGTAAGTCTGTGTTTATTTCTCCTTCATATTCCATAGTTGGCTCACTTGATACTTGTTTTGGCATATTTTCATATATTGGAATTATAAATTCAAAATCTTTATTTAGTGTTAATTTTGCTTTTTGATATGCTTCATACATCATAGATGCTTCATTTTTGGCTGCAAATAAGTTTTGCATATATTGATGCCAGTATAGTCCATCATAACTTCCTTCTACGTCAAATTTTTGTAGATATAGGGTGTTTTGATTTCTATTTATGTATTTATTTTTTATAAATGTTCCTCCACCTGCAATTGAAAGTGGTCTTGATGTCCAATTTTCTTGTTTTGCTCTTGCTAAACCGTTTGTCCAAATTTCTGCAGATGATCCTCCGAGTTGCTCCTATGCTAAATAGATTGTATAGACCTTCATACACTACTCCATCTAAGCCTACATATCTATTTCCAGAACTTAAAACTGATGTTCCTTGACTTCCTTGTTCTTGCAATGTTCTTGTTATTAAGTGAAATGCATTTATATTATTGTCGTGTGCTGCATTATAGATAGCTACCACATTTTCTTCGTCTGCTAAAAATGAATTTTGAGCAGCTACCCTAATTGCATCTGTACTTAAAGTTCCGAACTGAAGTATCTAGTTTTTGGAATTGAAATATTCCTGTGTTTGTTAAATACACTCTTGGATCCATTAAATAAGCTACTGCTGAATCTGAGGCACAATACCAACCAGAATCATAGGTTTTGTCTCCACATATTTCGCATCTCCATTCTTCTCCATATTCTTTTGGTACTAAATTTCTTGAGTGTACTCTTTCATTTTCTATTACAGTATTCCAGTCTAATCCTGTATAAAATACTTGTATATTTGGATATATTTTCTTTAATTCGTTTATTTTATCTTTATATCCTGGGTATTTACTTTCATCAATTCCATTTATGTCACTACTGTAACTTGCTGCATTTACTATTTGGTTTGAAGATGCTATTACATTTATTATAATTAGTAATAACATGATTATAATTATTTTTAAAACATTTTTGTTTATCATTTGCTCACTCTCCTTCTTAGGTGATTATATAATATTAAATGTGTTTTTTCAACATTTTTCTACTTTATTTTTTAGGAAATTTATGGAATTTACCATATAAAAAGAGCACTTAAAGTCCAAAAAAAACGGTCTTTAAGCACTCTTTGGGTTGATTACAATCCCATCAATTCCATAACCTCTACCAGTAGTTGTTTCTCCCACTTTCTTAGAGTTCCAGAATATGAAAGTGTTAGTATTTTACTTTTATTGTGATTCTCATAATATAGCCTCCCATTTAATAGAACTCTACTTTCTACTAAGTCGTATTTGACTTATGTAGATTATATCATGTTATATTTATATTCTGCAACTAATTTTTTTATTTTTTGCATATAATATAAACACCCTAACTTTTATGGATAAGTTAGAGTGTTTATATTTATTGTTTTTAATTTAAAACTTGTATGTTTTCATGATTTTTATTGTCTTGTTCTATAGTTACTTCATTTTGTTTTATATTTTCATCTTCTTGTTTTTCTTGTTTTTCTTGTTTTTCTTGATTCTCATCTAAAGAACTGTTTGAATCTTGGTTTGTTTCATTATTTAGTTTATCTTCTTGCTCATTTTTTTGTTCATCTGCTTTATTGACAATTTTTGATTCTTCACTTTCTTGTATTTTGTTTTCTTGTTTTTCATTTATTTCTATTTTTTCTATTTGTAGTTCATCTTTTTTAGTTTCTTTTATTATTTCTTCTTTGAATTTTAATTGGTTATTTTCTACTATCATTTCTTTATTGTTTAATTTTCCTATATTTTCTAGAGGTCTTATATTTGCTATTTGTACTTTTTTGTTACTTATATTGTTTTCTCCTGTTAGTTCTACTTCTATGTAGTATTCTTTTGTTGTATCTAGGTTATAGATTACTCTGTCATAATAGTAGTTTAGTCCTCCATCATGTCTTAC
>CALXUW010000073.1 GCA_944391795.1 uncultured Clostridia bacterium | reverse complement strand
CGGTACAATCAATTCCATATTCAAAAGTTGAAGATAAACTTTTACCTGGTGATATGTTTAAATTTCCACTTTCCAACGTAAAAGTACCTTTTTCCTCCATAAGAATCGATGCAGCTTGTGATATTGTCTGTCCGCCCGAATTATACATTGTATCATACGTAGCTGCCTTTCCTTTTAAAGACAAAGAAGCTGTTTCATTTCCTTTAATCGTTAAATTTGCACCTTTTACGATTATAAACTGAATATAATTCTGATTTTCACCTTGTATATCTATTGTTGAATCACTTGGAAGTAATATGTTTGCTTCATCATTTTTTATTCCTGTAATCACCAATGTCCTTGTACTCGCTGTCCATGTAAATCCTATTCCTATTCTATCTTTTTCTAATTCGTTTGTAAAATCATAATCAATCGCTGTTGCTGCCAAAGATATATTAGCAATAATAGGTAAATAAGTTGATAAAAAAACTAATACTAACAACAAACTAATAATTTTTTTTATTTTCATATTTATTCTCCCCCTTCTTCTTTCTATTAATTTTATTTTTCTAACATTTTTCATTTATTTATGCAATAAATTCTATGTTTGTTGTTTTATTATATCCCCCTTTCTCTTTAGTATTTATTTTTCCAATATAATAGTATCACAAAAGATTGTTTTTTGTATATATTTTCAAAAAATTTATTTAATTCCTGTTATTTCTTTTTTATATTTTTGTTTTTATAACCAAATAATATCATATTTAGTTATAACTATCAATTAAAAATTTTTTTAATTTACTTTTTATTGTAACAATAGATTCATTAGGATTTACTATTTTTTCTTCATCATCATATTTACATTTTATCAAAATGATAATCTTTTAAATAACTTTATATTCTTTAAGAAATTTCACCTCTTTCTCGTATGTATTACAAGTGTATGGGATTTGTACTAAAGGTATGTTATGTCTATTAGCATATTCTAATTTTAATTTATCATTTTCTACTTGATATTTAAACTGTAACTTACCTCCAAATTCTTTTACAGGTTCATAATGTTGTATTCCTTGACATTCGACTAAATATTTAATACTACCATTAGAATTAAATATTGCAAAATCATACCTTAGTAAATTGCCAGTTCCCTTTAAGTCAGGAAACGATATTTCCACCTTATATTTTATGTTGTTCTCCACTGGAAGGAAGATATTTTATGACAATTACAATATGCTTTACTATAATATCCTTTTGTTGCATCAATTCCATAATCAGCATTCAATATTTTAAAATCTGATGATTTAAAATTGTATTCTCTTCCACATAAATAACATTTACATCTATATAATTTATATACTTTAACTATTCCTTCTCCATATTTTCTTTTATCTCCTAGACTATAAACTTCTTCGTAATTTGTACCTATACATTCTAATATTTCTAACGATTCGTGGATAGTTCCAGTCAGTTTTAATTCATAACTACTATCTTTTTCTCTTTTAGCTGCTTTTTCTAATTTTTTTATATGTTCTACTTTTAAGCCACAATCTTCGCTACAATATCTGTATCTTTTCCTTAACCACCACATTATTGCTTGTTTATCTTCTAAAATTTCAATTATATGCCTCAAACTACTATGGATTTATTAAAACAATATAAAGAAGAAACAGCCGAATATACCATAGAAAAAGAATTTGTATTTGTAAATAATCGTGGTCGAAGAAAAGGATTAAGATTATGTCCTGCTACTATTACTAGATGGTTTAGAACTTTCAGAGAATCTATTAATTTACCTCCTGAAGTTCCTCTACACGGTTTGAGACATACAAGTGCAACTATTCTTATAACAGAAGGTGTCAATATTAAAAGTGTAAGTAGAAGATTAGGTCATTCTTCAGCAAGAACTACTTTAGATGTATATTCTCATACTCTTACTGAAATTGATGCTGAAGCAACAGATAATCTTGAAGAATTTTTATTTGAAGGAATTGAAGAATTATATCTACCTGCTCCAAAACGATATAAATCCCCTATCAAACTTTCTAAATTAATAAAGAGTAAAGTAAATTAAAAAATAATTAAAAGTGGCCTTATTTGCAACTTTTAATTATTTTTTTATTATTAATATTTTAAAATTTATTTTTTAACTTCTCTTCTATTTCTTTTATTTGCGTATTTATCGCTATTAACATATCAGAATCAAATTCAAAAGAAAAAGTACCTATAAGAATATATTTATCTGGATTGTCTGTAAGGAACTCTATTCGTGATACACTATCTAATCCTTTACTAAATAAAATTATATCTGGTAAGATCTTATTGTTTTCTTTTTCTACTAAATCATATATTACATTATTATTACTTTCACATCTCTTCTTATATCCTTTTTTCTTAAATAAATATACTGCTTTCATAAACTTTCTCCTCAATTCTTTTAAAATTCCATCATAATATTATGTTGACTTCTTTCTGTTTTAAAACCTAGTTTATACAACTTATATTTGTACATATTTTTTTGTTGTTTTTTCTCAAAAAAATAAACCATAACTCTCCTATGGGGGATATAAATATATGGTTTACATTTTTTATTTTTTGTATCTTTTGTTATTGTTCTTTATGGTTCTTTGTTGAACGAATTGTGCCAAAATTGTGCCAAAAGCACATATTTGTTTTCTAAAACCGTTGGGGCTGTAAGGAAAGAACTTTCAATGTTATGCCATTTACTGTGTCCGACTCATTTTTAATTACTCCTTCTCAATTTTTTCAGTATTTAAGCCACTTTCGGCTGTTCTATCATATAAACTATTTCGTGAAATTTCTTTATTGTTCTT
>CALXUW010000072.1 GCA_944391795.1 uncultured Clostridia bacterium | reverse complement strand
TTACCCTCATCTTTTCTAACATAGTCAATGAATGTATTTGCTAATATTTTTCTTATTTTTTATCACTTAACCAATTTTCTTATATAAAAATGCACAAAAATAACCTTAAGCATTTTCATGCTTTTTTGAAAATATGTAAACTATTTATTCTATGCACTTGAAAAGCCTAATATTTCACTATCTATAACATACAATCTTTCTCTTATCTCATCTATATATCCAAACTTCGTTATTCCTCTATTTTCAAAATCATGTAAATGTCCATATAAATATATTTCCCATAAATTATAACTCATTATTATCATTTGTAATATTACATCTATTCCCTTTTCGTCCCCCATATAGCAATGTTTCATATTCCATCCGTTCTTTAATTCATTAAATCCTTCATTTTCAATATCCCATCTTGCATGTATTATTTTATTTATTGTCTTTTCATTCAAATTTATATCTGTACATACTACATATATTTCTTTTTCTCCTTGTTCTATATATTTAATTACTCTTACTTTATTTCCTCTATATTCTAATACATCCGACCAATATTTTACTTTTTCACTTTTATATTTGAATTCTTTACTTTTTTGAATTTTAAATAATCCCTTTGCATCCTCATATATTTTTCTATTATTTTCTTTTAATCTAAATACCCCCATATAGTTTTCTTTTTTTACTGCTTTTATTACTTTTTCATTTAAATATATTGCATCTCCTACTATCACATCTATTCCTATCCCATATTGTTTTTTTAGCTTTTCTATTAGTTTTATTGCTACATTTGGTTCATATTCTTGTTTTCCTTCATTACCATTACATGTTATTTTTTCGTATCCTAATATTATCCCTGGTCTTTTTCCTACTATTCTTGCAAATACATTTATTTGCTTATGATATTCTTCTTCAATAACTTCTTTTTTTCCATTGATATACTTTTGATTCTTTATTTTGCACTTAAAACTATTTCCCCAATTTTTCTTATAACTTCCAAAATTCTCTGTTCCATCAATTCCAACAACTACCAATCTATCGATTGTACCCTTCCTATAAATTTTATTTTCTTTTGCTTTTCTTATTATATTTTTATTTATTTGTTTTAAATCTTCTAAATTTATATCTTTTATACCATCTCTAAATCCATGCATTTTGGGTATAGTTTCCTTTTTGTCAAATAAATTTCTGTATTTTTTTCGTTTATGAACTTTTTCTATTATTTGATTAATACTTTTTTCTCTACAAAACATTCCCATAAACAACATTTTGGCTATAGTTGAGGCTTTAATTTTAATTTTTTTATTTTTTTCTCTTGAAACACTATTTATTTGCTTCGAAATGTGATATTCTTTATTTAGAAAATTTAATATTTTCAATTCTTTATGTTTTTTAATAATCACCTTCTTTCGTTTGTATTTTTGTTCAACTATATTATATACAAAAAAAGGAAATTATTAAAGACTTATTGAAAAAACGGAATTTTGAACAAGTTCAAAAATTCCGTTTTTTCTTTTATCTTTTTACATTTCTAATTTTTAGGGTAAATTACTGCATCATTTGATTATCAATATTCACTGTTATATTATTAAACAAGTATAATGCAACTTGATTTTGTTCTTCATTCGTCATTTCCATAATTTTAGCCATTGCAAACATTATAATATGATATTTTGCAAAATTTATAAGAGTAGTTCTATATTCTTCATCGATTTCTTTTAACATATTATCAAAATATTTATACATCTCAGGTTTATCATATTTTAGATTGGTATAACTGCTATTACTCATACATATTGCAAGTCTTAATTTATTTGTTAATTCCATATCATTTATCATATTTATTAAGTATTTTACTTTTTCATCTTCCATATACAAATACCTCCATATTAAAATCTAGTATCATTATTTTTCTTTTTATTCTTACCTAACTTAGTTTCATCTGGTATTGTTACTTTCCTTGCAATGTTATTTGCAATTTCATTCTCATTGTCAGTAAATATTCCATTTTTATATAAGTCATCACTAACAATTTTATAGTTATTATCTTTGTCATAACAAATTCTTTTATGAAAATGCCCCATAATACTATGCCAAAATTCTTTAAATTTGTGTAGTTGAGCCTTTATATTTTCTTTTTCCTCTTGTAGTTTGTTAATAATTTTATCTTTAGTAGATAATTCACCTTTTAAATTATAAATTTCTTTATCTTTTTCTTCTATTTGATATTTTAGAGAACGATTTTCTTTTTCAATTTCAAAAGCACTATGTTCAAAGTCTCTAATAGCTACATTTAAGTCATTTACACTTCTAACTGTTTTGGTGGTATCTTTTACATCTTCTGTATAGTTTTTGATTTTCTGGACATCCTCGTTTGAAATAACCATATTATTTTTGTTTAGCTTAGTAGGTTTTAGATTACATAATATCTCCTTTATATCTTTGCTTGTATTATCAAGTTTTCTGGTTTGAGTATTAGCTTTTTCAAGTTTTTTCTCTTTTTCGGAAAGTTGTTTTTTTATATTTGTATAATTACTCATATCTTTAACATTTATATCTTGATTTCTGCCTTTTTGTTTTTCTTTTAATTTAATATCCATATCATAAAATTTATTAAAA
>CALXUW010000071.1 GCA_944391795.1 uncultured Clostridia bacterium | reverse complement strand
AAAAAGAAGCCAATTTCTTGACTTCTTCTATATTTCTTATCTGCAAAAATTATGCAATTATATCTGAAACAACTCCTGAACCAACTGTTCTACCACCTTCACGAATAGCGAATCTTAATCCTTTTTCGATAGCGATAGGTGTAATTAATTCAATTGTCATTGATACGTTGTCTCCTGGCATAACCATTTCTGTTCCAGCAGGTAATTCAATAACACCTGTTACGTCTGTTGTTCTGAAATAGAATTGTTGTCTATATCCATTGAAGAATGGTGTATGACGTCCACCTTCTTCTTTAGTTAATACATAAACTTCAGAAGTGAATTTTGTATGTGGATTGATTGTCCCTGGTTTACATAGAACTTGACCTCTTTCGATGTCTTTTCTATCTATACCTCTTAATAGAACACCAATGTTGTCTCCTGCTTCTGCTTGGTCTAATAATTTTCTGAACATTTCTACACCTGTAACAACAGTTTTTCTTCTTTCTGTTGTAAGACCGATTATTTCAACTTCGTCTTGTAGTTTTACTTGACCTCTTTCTACTCTACCTGTTGCAACTGTTCCACGTCCTGTAATTGTGAATACGTCTTCAACTGGCATTAAGAATGGTTGATCTACTGGTCTTTCTGGTGTTGGGATATAGCTATCTACTGCATCCATTAATTCTTTCATTGGAGCATATACTGGATCATTTGGATCTGTTGATGTACTTTCTAGTACTTTTAGAGAAGATCCTTTTATGATTGGAATTTCATCTCCTGGGAATCCATATTCTGAAAGTAGGTCTCTTACTTCCATTTCAACTAATTCTAATAATTCTGGATCATCTACCATATCACATTTATTTAGGTAAACAACGATGTATTTAACACCAACTTGTCTTGCTAAAAGTATGTGTTCTCTTGTTTGTGGCATTGGTCCATCTGCTGCAGATACAACTAAGATTGCACCATCCATTTGAGCAGCACCTGTAATCATGTTTTTTACATAATCTGCGTGTCCTGGGCAGTCTACGTGTGCATAGTGTCTGTTGTCTGTTTCATATTCAACGTGAGCTGTGTTAATTGTGATTCCTCTTGCTTTTTCTTCTGGAGCACCGTCGATTTGATCATATGCTTCAAATTTAGCTTTTCCTAATAATGATAAATATTTAGTAATAGCTGCTGTTGTTGTTGTTTTTCCGTGGTCTACGTGACCAATTGTACCAATGTTAACATGTGGTTTTGTTCTTTCAAATTTTGCTTTTGCCATTTTTTAAATCCTCCTTCTTTGTAAGGGCAAATTTTTCTATCTTTTAATTGATAGTTTTTGCTCTTCTTACCTTTATAATAAAATTTAATAACGTATTTCATTTTGTATATGCATTTTATAACATTTTTTATAAAAATGCAATAGTTTTATTAATCTTTTTTAGCTCTTGAAGCTACTATTTGTTCAAATACTGATTTTGGAACTTCTTCGTAATGTGATGGTTCCATTGTATATGTTCCTCTTCCTTGTGTTTTTGAACGTAAATCTGTTGCATATCCAAACATTTCTGATAATGGTATGAATGCGTGGATTTCTTGCATTCCATCATTTCCATCCATTCCTTCCATTCTTCCACGTCTAGAGTTTACATCTCCTATTACATCTCCCATGTATTCTTCTGGAACTGTAATTTCAACTTTCATGATAGGTTCTAATATGACAGATTTTGCTTGTTTACATCCTTCTTTGAAAGCCATAGATGCTGCAATTTTGAATGCCATTTCTGAAGAGTCAACTTCATGGTATGAACCATCTACTAATGTACATTTGAAGTCAATTACTGGGTATCCTGCAAGTATTCCACTTTCTGCGGCTTCACGCATTCCTTGTTCTATTGGTTTTATATATTCTTTTGGAACTGCTCCACCTACTATTTTGCTTTCAAATTCTATTCCTTTTCCAGCTTCTAGTGGTTCCATTTCAAACCATACGTCACCATATTGTCCTTTACCACCTGATTGACGGATGAATTTTCCTTGAACTTTTACTTTGTTTCTGATTGTTTCTTTGTAAGCAACTTGTGGTTTACCTACATTACATTCTACTTTGAATTCTCTTTTTAATCTGTCTACAATTATGTCTAAGTGTAGTTCACCCATACCTGCAATAATTGTTTGACCTGTTTCATGGTTTGTATATGTTTTAAATGTAGGATCTTCTTCTGCAAGTTTTGATAAAGCTATTCCCATTTTTTCTTGAGCTACTTTGTCTTTTGGCTCGATAGCAACATCTATAACTGGTTCTGGGAATTCCATAGATTCTAGGATAACTGGATTGTCTATATCACATAATGTGTCTCCAGTTGTTACTTCTTTTAAACCTACTGCTGCTGCTATATCTCCTGAATATACTTTTTCTATATCTTCTCTATGGTTAGAGTGCATTTGAAGAATTCTTCCTATTCTTTCTTTTTTATCTTTGTTTGAGTTTAATACTGTTGAACCTGATTCTAGTGTTCCTGAGTATACTCTAAAGAAACATAATTTACCAACAAATGGGTCTGTTGCAATTTTAAATGCTAATGCTGCAAATGGTTCTGTGTCTGATGTTTTTCTTTCTGTTTCATTTCCGTCTAAGTCAACACCTTTGATATGTGGTATATCTAATGGTGATGGCATATAGTCAACAATTGCATTTAATAATTCTTGTATACCTTTATTTTTATATGAAGAACCACAACATACTGGAACTATAGTATTTGCAATTGTTCCTGCACGTAAACCTTTTTTTATTTCTTCCATAGAAAGTTCTTCACCTTCTAGGTATTTCATCATTAATTCTTCATCTTGTTCAGCAACTGATTCTATCATTTTATCATGATATTCTTGAGCAAGCTCTTTCATGTCTTCTGGAATTTCTGTTTCTTCTATTTCTTTTCCTAAATCGTCTTTATGAATAAATGCTTTCATTTTTATTAAGTCGACTATTCCCTTGAAGTTATCTTCTGCTCCAATTGGTAATTGTACTGGAACTGCATTTGCTTTAAGTCTATTTTTTAATTGATCAACACAAAGCATAAAGTTAGCTCCTGTTATATCCATTTTATTTACATATACCATTCTTGGAACATGATATTTGTCAGCTTGTCTCCAAACTGTTTCTGTTTGTGGTTGAACTCCACCTTTTGCAGCTAAAACTGTTACTGCACCATCAAGAACTCTTAGAGATCTTTGTACTTCTACTGTAAAGTCAACGTGTCCTGGTGTATCTATAATATTTATTCTATTATTGTTCCAAAAACATGTTGTAGCAGCAGATGTAATTGTTATACCTCTTTCTTGTTCTTGTTCCATCCAGTCCATTGTAGCTGCGCCTTCGTGAACTTCTCCTATTTTATGTGTTTTCCCTGTATAGAATAATATTCTTTCTGTTGTTGTTGTTTTTCCGGCGTCAATATGAGCCATTATTCCGATATTTCTTGTTCTTTCTAGTGGGTATGCTCTTCCTGCCATTTATTTATTTCCCCCTTTCGTTATTTTTAACGAATTTATATCTTTTTTAAGTAATATTTTAAAATTAAATTCTACCATTTGTAATGAGCAAATGCTTTGTTTGCTTCTGCCATTTTGTGTGTATCTTCTTTTTTCTTGAATGCTCCACCGTTTCCGTTTACTGCATCTATTAATTCTCCTGCTAGCTTTTCTGCCATTGTTTTTTCGTGTCTTTTTCTGCTATATATAACTATCCATCTTAGTCCTAAAGTTTGTCTTCTTTCTGGTCTTATTTCTAGTGGAACTTGGTATGTTGCTCCACCTACTCTTCTTGCTTTTACTTCAAGAACTGGCATAACATTTTCTAAAGCTTGTTCGAAAACTTCTAGTGGATTTTTTCCTTCTTTTTCTTTTATGATATCAAATGCATCATATACTATTTTTTGAGCAACTGATTTTTTACCATCTAACATTATGTTGTTTACTAATTTTGTAACAACTTTGCTATTGTATATTGGATCTGGTAATACTTCTCTTTTTGCTATATATCCTTTTCTTGGCACTATTCTTCCCTCCTTATTTTTTTTATTTAATGTTTTATAAAAACATTTAGGTACTCTCAAAAAGTTTTTCTTTTTGCGTATAGTGCTTTATATTTCTAGCTAAATTTAAGTACCTTTAATTTAGTAAGAAACAAGCACTAGTTTTTTATTTTATTTTTTTGGTCTTTTAGCTCCGTATTTTGAACGTGCTTGCATTCTATCTTTAACACCTGCTGTATCTAGTGTTCCTCTTATAATGTGGTATCTAACACCTGGAAGGTCTTTTACTCTTCCTCCTCTTATTAATACAACACTGTGTTCTTGTAGGTTATGCCCAACACCTGGTATATATGATGTTACTTCATAACCGTTAGAAAGTCTTACTCTGGCTACTTTTCTTAGAGCTGAGTTTGGCTTTTTAGGTGTAACTGTTTTTACAACTGTACATACACCTCTTTTTTGTGGAGCTCTATTGTTTGTTAATCTTTTATTTTTTGAGTTCCATCCATGTTGAAGTGCTGGAGATTTTGATTTTGTTACTCCTGTTTTTCTTCCTTTTCTTACTAATTGATTAATTGTTGGCACTTAAATTTCACCTCCTGTTTTTTTATATAAAATAAGCTGTTACTTAATTGTTTAAGACAATTTTGTAACAGCTTATATTTTACCATTTTTTGTTAGGGTTGTCAAGGTAATTTTTATAATATTTTACCTGTCTCTACCTGAATCTTTCTTCGCTTCTGCTTCTCTAGCAATTCTTTCTGCATCTATTCTATTTAATCTATCAATTTCATATTGCGCCATATGCTTATGCGGATCTTCTGCCATTTTATATCCTTGTAATTTGGTCATAAAGCTTTCTCTTGAATCTTGTGTTTTAGGTGCTGGTAATGCTAACTTTCCATCATCTTTGAAAAATCTTCTTAGTAATTTAGAGTGTTTGAAATATTTTCCTTTTGCAGGTTCTGTGAATTCAGCACTTTTTGCTGCCATATCATATATGTAATCTTTTTGCTGTCTGGTTAAAAATGGTGAACGTTTTTTTAAGAATGGAACTTTATTCATAAATGATCTGAATTTTCCTTTTGATAAATCTTCTAAATCATATTGTATTGCTAATCCTGGAGTCTTTTTGTTATTTAAAACATCAGCTAAATATAATTTCATTGCCTCTCTAGCTACACTTTGCCCCTTTTCTCCATCTTTAGAAATTGAACTTAAATGGTCTAATGCCGTTATTAGTGTATCATCCAGTCTATCTGCATTTTGTTCAAAGTCCTTTGTCTGCAAATTTCTTCCAATGATCTGTTCTAATTCTTCTGTTCCTTCGTTTCCTAATGTTGCAAGTATTCTATACATCTTTTCTGTTGCACTTAATTCACCTATATTAGTTTCTTTTAATATATCTTCTGATATTATTTCCATACTTTGTCTTTCAGGTAGCAAAGACTCTTTATCATCAAAACTAATTTCCACATCTCTTCCTATATTTATTCTTATAGCATCTTTTTTTTGTGCTGGTGTTGTTGGTGCCGGGGTTGTTGGCGCTGGCGTTGTTGGTGCTGGTGTCGTTGGTGCTGGTGTCGTTGGCGCTGGTGTTGTTGGTGCCGGTGTCGTTGGCGCTGGTGTTGTTGGCGCTGGCGTTGTTGGTGCTGGTGTCGTTGGTGCTGGTGTTGCTGGTGTTTGATATTTACTATAGTTAGTTTCTTTTATTACATCTAAAAATTCTTTGTACTTTCCTTTTTGTTCTTCTAATTCTTTTCTTTTATTTTGTATAGCTGTTTTTTCTCTGTATAGATCGTGAATCTTAGCACCTTCAGTTATCTCTTCATAAAAAAACTCTGAAATTTCAATATCTTTTTTTCTTTCTTTTATTTCTAAACCTCTTATTTCTTCTTCAATTCTTAATATAGCTTGGGTAACTAATTTTATATTAGTCTCAGATGCTATATCTTCTTTTTGTTCATTTTCTAATTTTTCTATTTTTTCTTCTTGTTCTTTGTTTCTTTTCTCCATTTCTTCTAGAACTTGTTCTTCGTAGCTACCTTTTAATATTTTACTAAATTCTTCTTTTGCTTCTTCTAACTCTTCCTTGTAATGTTCTAAATGTTCACTTTCTAATTTTATGCTTTTTTTATTTTCTTCATACTTTGAAATCAATTCTTCTACATTATCCATAATAATCCACCTCTCATTTTTTACATCATATCTAATTATAACATAAATTATCAAAAAAATCAACTAATTATGTAAATTGTATATTTTTTTATTTGCTATGTATGTCAAGTCATCTGATTTTTCTTGTCCTGCTTTTTCATTATATTCATTTGCTTTTTCAATATCATTTAGCCAATAATAGCAAACACCTAAACTTATATATGGTAAAAATTTTTCATAGTCTTTGTTTACTTCTTCTTCCTTGCAATCTATTGCTAGCTTAAACCAGTATACAGCTAACTCATATTTCTTACTTCTTAAAAATACATCTCCTATTCTTGTTAAACATTCTTGTTTTGGTATTTGTTTTTTTAATATTAACATAAGCGTTTCTAATTCTTTATCCGATAAATTTTTTCTTTTATAACAATCAGATAATTCTATTATAGCTGAATACATATATTCTTTTAATCTTTCATATTCATTAATATATTTACTAATAAATTTTTCATACTCTTTTATAGCTTCATCTATGTTATTTAAAAAATATAATTCTTTTGCATAACAATATTCTAATCTCTCATCAAACTTTTTTCCTTCATCAATCATTCGTTTAAATATTTTTAAGTTTCTTTGCGGATCTTGTATTTTATGTTTTTTGTGTGTTATATAAATATCCACTTTTTTTATATTACCTGATGGAATTATTATTTCGTGTATGGGACTAATCCATTTGTAATTGTTTTCCTTTTTAAATATTCTTTCTCTTTCTTGAACAAGTGATGGTTTTCCATTTTCATCTTGCCAGTAATTATATTTTAACATGTAAACATCTACTGTTCCATCCATAGTAGCAATTAATTGCTTTAATTTTTTTGCATCCTCTTCTAATAACACATCATCTGCATCTAACCACATTATGTAATCACATGTAGCTTTTGAAAAAGAATAATTTCGAGCTTCAGAAAAATCGTTATTCCATTTATAGTCATATATTTTATCAGTATACTTAGAAACTATTTTTTTGGTATTATCACTAGACCCTGTATCTACAATGATAATTTCATCAAAAATACCCTTTACGCTTTTTAAACAGCGCTCAATTACATTTTCTTCATCTTTGACTATCATACATAAACTAATAGTTTTCATTATAATTTCTCCTTAATTATCACACTACCAATAATTTTTTAAAAAGTCAAGATTTATTACATAATTCTTCAATTTGTAATATTTTAGTAATATTTGTAATATTAATTAATTACCTTTTCTAAATAACTAAGACTTATATTTGATAATTTTTTATACTTTTCTTTTTTATCTTTTATCTTTTCTTCAAGTTCTGGTAAAATTCCAAAGTTTGCATTCATTGGTTGGAAGTGTTTATTTTCTGTAGAGATATACTTTGCTAAGGCTCCTATCATTGTTTTTTCACTAAATGTAATTTTATTTGTGTCTTTAAAACCTAATTTTTGTTTAAACTTTTGTGATGCGTTTATGGCTGCAACAAGTCCTGATGATATTGATTCTACATATCCTTCAACACCTGTTATTTGTCCTGCAAAAAATATATTTGTATTTGATTTTAAATTATATGTTTCATCAAGAAGTACACTAGAATTTATGTATGTGTTTCTATGCATTACTCCATATTTTATAAAATCAGCATTTTCTAATCCCGGTATCATACTAAATACTCTTTTTTGTTCACCAAATTTCAAATTTGTTTGAAATCCGACTAGATTATATAAAGCCCCTTGTTTATCGTCTTGCCTTAGTTGAACAAGTGCATATGGTCTTTTAGCAGTTCTTGGGTCATCAAATCCTACTGGTTTTAATGGGCCAAATCTTAATGTATCTAATCCTCTTTTGGCCATTACTTCAATTGGCATACATCCTTCAAAAATTTCTTTTTTTTCGAATTCATGGAGTGTTACAACTTGGGCATTTACTAATTCTTTACAAAAATTTTCGTATTCTTCTTTGTTCATAGGAAGATTTATATAGCTTTGTTCTTGAAGTTTATCGTTATTTACTCTTTTTTTCCATTCTTCTATACTTTCTTCTTTTTTCTTTTCTTGGTCATATCTATTCCCATAAAAAGCTATATCAAAATTTATACTATTCTTCGTTACTATTGGAGCTGCTGCATCATAAAAATATAATTTGTCTTGACTTGTTATTTTTTGAATCTTCTTTATTAATCCATCGGAAGTAAGAGGGCCTGTTGCAATTATTACAATTCCCTCTTTTGCTATTTCTTCTATATTTGTAACTTCCTTATGTATTATTTCTATTAGGCTATTTTCTTCTATAGCTTTAGTAACTTTTTTAGAGAACACTTCTCTATCAACTGCTAAAGCTTGTCCTGCTGGTACTTTTGTTTCATCTGCAATTTTTATTAATAAAGAATCTAATTTTCTTAATTCTTCTTTAAGTAATCCGGCATGCATTTGTAAGTAAGTTTGATTTAAATGAGTTACTACAAACAATTTCTGCTAAATTAGGGTTTGTATGTGCTGGAGAAAACTTATTTGGTTTCATTTCATATAATTTTACTTGAATGCCTCTTTTGGCAATTTGATATGCCGCTTCTGTTCCTGCTAAACCTCCACCTATTATTGTTATATAATCATTCATTTAGATATCTCCTAACATTTTTAGTCTTCAAATAAATTCATTATTTCTTCCTTAGATAGTTTGTTTATAAACGATGTCTTTGTGCTTAACAAATTTTGAGCTAATTGTGATTTTCTTTGTTGTAAGTCATATATTTTTTCTTCTATTGAGTTTTTTGTTATTAATTTATATACTTGTACATTATTTTTTTGTCCTATCCTATATGCTCTGTCTGTTGCTTGATTCTCTGCTCCTAAGTTCCACCATGGATCATAATGTATTACCATGTCTGCTCCTGTTAAGTTTAAACCTGTTCCTCCTGCTTTTAATGAAATTAAAAATACTTTTATTTCTGGATTTTCGTTAAATTCGTCTACTAATTTTATTCTTTCTTCTACTTTTGTTGAACCTATTAATTTAAAATATTTTATATCTCTTTTTTCTAATTCTTTTTGTATTATTTCAAACATTGAAGTATATCCGTGAAAAAAGTAATATCTTATGTCCTCCTGTTATTGCATCTTCTATTATTTCTATACATTGGTCTAGTTTGCTACTACCTTCATTATAGTTTTTTATAAATAGACTTGGATGACAACATATTTGTCTTAATCTTGTTAGAGCTGCAAGTATTTGCATGTGTGTTTTTTCATATCCTTTTAAATCAATTTCTTCTGCTAGGTCTTTTCTTACTTGGGCAAGATATGTTAAATATATATTTTTTTGTTCTTCTCCCATTTCATTATTTAATACTGTTATTGTTTTTTCTGGTAATTCTGTTAATACTTCTTTTTTGTTTCTTCTTAATATAAATGGTTCTACAATCATTTTTAATTTTTCCATGGCTTTCATATTGTTATCTTTTGTAATTGGTATTTCATACATTGTTTTAAATTTTTTGTATGTAAATAAATATCCTGGCATTATAAAATCAAAAATTGACCATAATTCTGAAAGGGAATTTTCTATTGGCGTTCCAGTTAATGCAAATCTTGTTTTTGCTTTTATTTGTTTTATTGTTTTAGCATTTTGGGTGTTACTATTTTTTAAGTATTGTGCTTCATCTGCTATTACATATCTAAACTCGTAATCTTTATATAAGTCTATGTCTCTTTTTAATAAATCATATGATGTAATTACTAAATCATATTTATTTATATTTTTTATTTGTTCTTGTCTTTGTGCTAAAGTTCCCTTTACAACTAAACATGATAATTGATTAGTAAATTTCTTTGCTTCATTTTGCCAATTTAAAGTTAATGAACTTGGCGATACTACTAAACTTGCTTTTCTTTCTTCTTTTTGTTTTCTTACATTTTGAGAATAATCTACTATTACAGATAACATTTGTATTGTCTTTCCGAAGTCCCATGTCATCTGCTAGAATTCCTCCAAAATTATAGCCATCTAATACTTTTAACCATTTAAATCCTGTTTTTTGATAATATCTTAATATATTTTCTAAATTAGATGGTACTTTTATATCTTCTTCTAGTTGTTCTTTATTTAAATTATTTACTATGTTTTTATATTCTTCATTTTTTATTATCTGGGTTCCTTTAATTCCTTTTAATAATTGGTTTAGGTATAAACTTCTATTTACTGGTAACTTAATTTCTCCTTTTTCTAATTCTTTATATTCAAATTCCATTCCGGTTACTAGTTTATCTAAAAAGTCTATTTCTTTGTTATTTTGTAAATTTATAAAACTTCCATCTTTTAATCTATGATATTTTTTCTTTAAATCATATTTTGTTAATATCTCTTTCAATTCTTTTGGATCTATATCTATGTTTTTTAAATCTATAGATAATAAATCATTTTCTACACTAACACCTATGTTTCCAAGTTTTGGTTCTTTTATTTGTTTTGTTTTAAATTTGTCTGTTACCATTACTTCGAATTTTTGCATATAATAGTTTATATCTTCTGATAAGAATTCATATATTTTATCATCATCTGGCAAAATTAGTCTTAAGTTTTTTATGTCTAACATAAAACCTGTTTTTCTAAATATGTTTAAGACTTTTGTTTCTTTTATTTTGTTTCTTGCAAATGTTATTTTTTGTTTTTCATCTAAAGGATTAAATTCATTTTGTTCATAACAAAATTTCACATCTGCTATTAGATGATCCATTTCATCAAAGTCTAAAAATACTTTTACCACTAATTCTTTTGGTTTATATTTTTCTATTTCTTCTTTAGAAAGGTTTTCAATTTTTATGGCATTTTCTACTTTTGGCATTATTATTGAAAATAGCTGTCTTAATTCCTTTTTTCCTAATAGTACTTGTGTCATATAATTTTGTCTAAATAGCTCTAGAAGTTTTAATGTTGTTTTTTCAAATTCTTTTGAACAACGATATAATTTTTTGTCATCTAAAATGTATTTATAATTTTTTCCTTTTATTATATTTACATTAAAAATATCTATATTAGGTGATATTGTGTAGGTATTTCCTTCTTCTTTTTTTAGCCTAAACTCTATTTTAGGGTCTTCAGCTGTAAATTCTATTTTCTCTTGGTTGTAATCTTTTTGAAAATTTACTTTTTTATTTTTTATTACTTCAAATAATTCATCTATTCCACTGTTTCCTAGTATAATACTTGTTTCGCTTAATGCTTTTCCGTAATATCTGTAATTGCTATTTGAATTTGAATTTGCATATTTTATTATTTCTGCATATTTTAAAATGAAGTCTAATAGTTTTTTGCTTTCTCCTTCAAACATTTCTCTATTATGTATAAATTGCAATTTTTCACCATATTTGTAAAATTGGTTTTCTAACATTCTTGTATAGAATTCTGATAGTTTTTTTATTTTGTACATTTTTTTATTTCCTATTTTAAATTCTACCCTCATGTCTTGTAAAAGTTTGTCATAGAAAATTTTTGGTTCTATTTTAATTGTCCCTTTGTTTTTTAATATTTGTTCTTCTTCTACATCTAATCCTTCTATTTCTTCATTATAAAATGTATTTACTATTTGCTTAAAATTTCTGAATTTTACTTCATCTTGTTTATCTTCTTTTTCTTCCATTTTATTATTTTTAGTTTCTAAATAATTGTTTTTATATAAAAAAATAGTTGCTAATGTATGTTTGCATACTCCATAATGGTTATAATAGTCTTGACAATTACAAGTTATATCTTCTACTTCTCCATTTTTTACTGATATATATGTTCTATAATTTTTAGTTCCTTTTACTCTTGCTGTTACCCAAAAATTGTTCATATTTTCATATTCTGAATTTGTGATTTCTACAAGGTTTCTTTCTACATATGTTAGTGCTTTTTCTTTTCTAGATATTCCTGCATCATTTGTTAGACTATTTAAAACATTTTGATTTATTAGCATGACTTTTTCTCCTTTTCTCAGGCTAATATTATATAATAGATGTAGTGAAAAATCAAGCATTTAAAAAGCATAATGTCCTATGATATAAAAAATAATAACTCATTTTTCATATTACAGGACACTAAAAAATAAAATTTTTGGCACACATAAACCCCTTAAATATATAAGGGGTCTATATTTTACATGTTTGTTCACAGTATTTATTCTTACCTTTTTTTAAGTTTTTATAATACTCAGCAATAAGATTATCAAGCTCAACACTTAAACGGTATGTAATACTGTAGTCATCGCCTTGCTCGATGCTTTTGTTTAATTTATCTCTTAATTTACAAATCTCATCATCTAACATATTACTTCAACTCCTTTTCTTTTTATTTCTCTTTCGCATATTTATAAATTACCACAATATTCCTCTCAAGTCAAGTATTTTCTAAGGTTTTTGCCAACTTTCGTATGACGTTTTTTTACTTATTTCGACATAAGAAGACAATAGAAAACGGCATATTTTTTTATATATAAAAATTGCCGTTTATCTAACATTTTTTTCATTTCTATTTTAAAACATTTTTCTTTAATTTTTCACAATAGAAATAACCATTTTATCTTCTTTAAATACATCTTTTAATATTTGTTCTAAATATTCTACATTTATCCCTTCAATTTCTTCTAAATAGTCAAAACTATTAATTCCTTTAAAATAATCTGCTAAAAACATTCTTGATATATTTTCTACATCATCATATTCTTTTATATATGCACCATATATCATTTTTTTGATTCTTTCGAAATTATTTTTATCTATTCCTTTTTCTATAAATTCTTTTACTTCTTGTTTAAAATTCAAAAATACTTCGTCTGGATTACTTGATTGCCCTGAAATTATTATATGAGCATATGTTTTTGAAAACTCATAACTTAAATACGGCTCCATAAATATTATTCCTTGGTTATATAATTTTTTATATAATTTAGAACTTTTACCTATTATTAGATATAGCAATATATCTATTGCTATATGTTTTTTTACTTCATCACTTTTATTTAGTGCATATTTTGCTTGTGTGTTTACATTACATCCAGATTCGCATTTTATTCCTATTGAATATAGTGGCATATTTACTTCTAAGTTTTGCTCAATTTTTTCCTTTACTATTTCTTCTGGTTCTTTTGGGTAAATTCTTTTTATTTCTCCTTTTGGGGTATTTGGAATTAATCTTTTTTTTACTTCTTCTATTATCTTTTCTACTTCGAAGTCTCCACATATAACAAGTACCATATTTGAAGGATTATAAAATGTATTGTAACATTTATATAAAATATCTTTATCTATTTTACTAATTGAATCTTTTGTTCCTGCAATGTCTATTTTTACTGGATTATTATGGTACATTGCTAGCAAGGTATTAATATATACTTTCCATTCTGGAGAATCATCATACATCATTATTTCTTGTTCTATAATGCCTTTTTCTTTTTCTACATTTTCGTCTGTAAAATATGGATGTTGGACATAATCCATAAATTCATCCATTGCTTCATAAAAGTTGTCTGTACATTCAAAAAGATAGGCTGTGTGGTCATTGCTTGTATATGCATTTGCTTCTACTCCTAAGGCTGTTAAGGTATCTAAGGCATTGCTTCCATTTTCTTGTTCGAATAGCTTGTGTTCTAAAAAGTGTGCTACTCCATTAGGTACCTTTGTTTCTTTTTCTTCTTTAGGAGCTATAAATACACTATCATTTGAGCCATAATTTATTCCCCATATCATATATTTTTTTTGAATTCCTTGTTTGGGAATTATCATAACCATTAGACCATTGTTTAGCTTTTCGAAGTATACTTTTTCTTTTACTTTTAAGTTTTCTATTACCTGCATTTTTTTCCTCCTCTTTAAAATTAATTTTTTAAGAAGTAAATTGTGTTTATATTTGTTTTGTTTGCTACATCTTTAATAGTATCTTTATTTACTTTCTCTATTTCTTTCATATATTGTTCTATACTAACTTTGTTTTCTGATAATTCTTGGCCAAAACAATAGGTAATTTCAGTATCTTGCTCATCATCTATTGTTTTTATAGCAGATAGAATTCCTTTTTTGGCATTAATTATGTCTTCTTTAGTGAAGTTTCCGTTCTTTCATATCTTGTAATTGCTTTTTTACTATTTCTAGTGCTTTTTCATAATTTTTAATTTCTATTCCACAGTTTATAAATATGTTGTTTTTATATCTTGAATAACTAGAACTTGCTACATATGCTAAATGCGATTTTTCTCTTACGTTTTGAAATAATTTAGAGTTTGCACTGCCTCCTAGTATACTGTTATATATTAAAGCACTATATTTTTCTTCTTCTGTTTGTAAATTGACATCTAATCCTATTACTAATTTCCCTTGAGTTACTTCTTTTGATTCTGTTACAATATTTTCTTTTGTAATTTCTTTAATTGAATTGTTGGGTTTAACATATTTTGGTATTCTTTCATTTAATTTTGTTATATTTTCATTTTCTAGTATAAATTTGTTTATATCGTTATTTATATTGCCTGATATAAATATATCTATTTTGCAAGTATTTATTAGTTTTATATAATATTCATATAAATTTTTTCCATCTATTTTTTCTAAATCTTCTACATAGCCGTATTTATATAAACCAAATGGCTCATTTTTGTACATTTCTTCTATACATCTATCTAATGCATATCTTGCTTTGTTGTCTGCTTTAGATTCTATTATTTGTTTTATATTATTTTTTTCTTGTTCTAGATAGTCTTTTTTAAAGCTATTTTCATTTTCAAGTAAAGGATTAAATACTATGTCTAATAGTTTTTTTATTGATAATTCTAACATGTTGTTTTCTTCTTTTGGTAAGTAATTATCATTTATGGTTTCTATATAAAATTTTAAAACGTGATTATCTCCTGTTTTATCTAGTCCACAATCAAAACTTGCTCCATACATTTCTTCCATTTGCTTGCTTATTTCTTCTTGTGATATCATTGTTTTGGATCCTCTTTTTAGTACTACTGGAATTAATGCATTTTTTGTTACATTTTCTCTATTTAATTCGTTTGTTAGAAATATTGCAACTAGATTTGTTTTAAATTTGCTTGTGGTTATTTGGTGCAAAGCTATTCCGTTTTTTTATTTTAGTTTTTTGGTATTCCATTTTTGTCTTCCTCCTTTATTTTTTCATACATATATTATAGTCTTTTTTTAGATTTTTTAAACTTATTTTTTGTAAAATTAAAGCTTTTAAAGCATATTTTATAATACTTTAAAAGCTTAATTTAAAATTATTATTTAATTAAAATTTTCTCTTTCTTGCAGCCTCTGATTTTTTCTTTCTTTTTACACTAGGCTTTTCATAATGCTCTCTTTTACGTACTTCTTGTAATACTCCATTTCTTGCACATTGTCTTTTAAATCTTTTTAAAGCATCTTCTATATTTCCATCTTTAACTTTTATCTCTGACATTTATATTCCCCTCCTTCCGGCCATACGAAAACTGTATGTGGGATAACCCTTTCAACGTTATACATTATACATTAAAGGTCAGAAATTGTCAATAGCTAGAATTCAAATAATACTGCTTTCTTTTCTTTTAAAGATTTTTTTACATCTATTATTCTTTGGTTACTAGAACCTCTAAATCTTAATTTTATGTCTTTTTTGTCTTCTTCAAATTTTCCGGTCTACTATTACATCTAAATATGATAACAATTCTGGTGTTTCTTCCCAATTTTTGCACATTTTATCCATTACATCTGTGTCAAATGTATATCCTGTATAACACCATATATTTTTTTGAGGCATTTTTTCTTTTACTTTTCTAAGTAATGGTAAAAGTCCTTGTTGATTTATGTGTTCTAATGGTTCTCCTCCTAAAAGTGTTAGGCCTGAAACGTAAGGGTGGTCTAATTCTTTTATTATTTTATCTATTTCTTTATCTGTGAATTCTTTTCCATAATTAAAATCCCATGCTTCACTATTAAAACAATTTTTGCAATGATGATTACATCCGACTTACAAAAACTGATACTCTAACTCCTAATCCATTTGCTACATCTGCTTTTTTTATATCTGCGTAGTGCATATTATTTCTCCCTTCCTTTCTTGTTTTTATTATGTAAACAATTTACCTATACTGTTAAATAGTGCATTTTCAAACAGTAATTCTCTCATCCAAGAATTTGTGAATGGTATAAACCATAATATTATGCCTATTATGATTACTCCAATTATTGCTAGTACTAGAGCTAATATGTCTTTTTTAGTATTTCTTTTGAATTCTTCTCTTTTAGGTTTGCTTTTATATATCTCTTTACATAATTCTACAAGCCCTGCTAGAGTCCCTACATTGTTTTTGTTTTCAATTTCTTTTTTGTTATTGGTATTTGGATGTTTAGTTGATTCTTTTGATTTAGTCTGCTCTTTTTGATTTGAATTATTTGTATTGTTTTGTCTTATCTGATATCTTTTATTTAATTGTTCTATCTCTTGTTTTTCTAATTCTATGTCATATTGTTCTCTCAAAAATTCATCAGATAGTATGTGATATGCTTCATTTATTTCTTTTGTTTTTTTGGTCGCGTATTGCTTTTTTTGTGGTTCATATAGGTCTGGATGATATTTTTTTACTAGTACTTTATATGCTTTATCTATTATTTCTCTTGAAGCTTTTTTGTTTACTTCTAATATTTCATAATAATTTTTCATGGTTATTCTCCAAATTTTTTTATTACTTCATTTGTTCTTTTATATTTTATATCAAAGGTTTAAAAATATCAATATTTATTTGTTACAATTTTAAAAAAGTAGGAATAATTATATTTCCTACTTTCTTAATAATTATCTATATAGTTAGATGCAAAATCATATGACATTTTTACTTATTTTAAAGAATGTATATTACACAATTTTAGTATCCTCCAAATATTGCTTCAAATTCATCAGCTTCGATTTTTTCTTTTTCTAAAAGAATTTGTGCTACTTGGTGTAATTTATCAACATTATCTGTTAATATTTGTTTTGCTCTATTATATCCTGTATCTATTATCCTTTTTGTTTCTTCATCTATTACAGCAGCTGTTTCTTCTGAGTATTCTTTTGTATGGCCAAAATCTCTTCCTAAGAATACTTCTTCTTGACTTTCTCCTAGCATTAGTGCTCCTATTCTTTGACTCATACCATATTTTGTAACCATACTTCTTGCAATTTTTGTAGCTCTTTCTATATCATTACTCGCTCCTGTTGATATATCATTTAATATTAAGCTTTCAGCTACTCTACCACCTAATAGTGATACAATATTTTCTTCCATTTCTGTTTTTGACATAAATGATTTGTCTTCAGTTGGACGATACATTGTGTATCCTCCTGCCATTCCTCTTGGTACTATTGATATTTGATGAACTGGATCTTGTGTTTCTAAGTAATGACTTACAACTGCATGACTTGCTTCATGATATGCTACAAGTTTATTTTCTTTTTCACTTCTTACTTTTGTTTTCTTTTCTGGTCCCATTGTTACTTTTATCATAGCATCTTCTATTTCTCTCATACCGATTTCGTTTAAGTTTCTTCTTGCAGCAAGTAAAGCTGCTTCATTTAATACATTTTCTAGGTCAGCTCCTGCAAAACCTGATGTATTTTTTGCAATTACTTTTAAATCTACATCATCTGCTAGTCTCTTTTTTCTTGAATGAACTTCTAATATTTGTTCTCTTGCTTTTACATCTGGCATTCCTACTACTATTTGTCTATCAAATCTTCCTGCTCTTAGTAAGGCTTTGTCTAAAACATCTGGTCTGTTTGTTGCAGCAAGTACTATTACTCCTTCATTTTCTGCAAAACCATCCATTTCTACTAATAATTGGTTTAATGTTTGCTCTCTTTCATCATGTCCTCCACCTAAACCTGCACCTCTTTGGCGTCCGAACTGCATCAATTTCGTCTATAAAGATTATACATGGTGCATTTTTCTTTGCTTGATCAAATAAATCTCTTACACGTGATGCTCCAACACCTACAAACATTTCAACAAAGTCTGAACCACTTATTATAAAAAATGGTACTCCTGCTTCTCCTGCTACTGCTTTTGCTAAAAGTGTTTTTCCTGTTCCTGGTTGACCAACTAGTAATACTCCTTTGGGTATTCTTGCTCCCATATCTGTAAATTTCTTTGGATTTTTTAGGAATTGTACTATTTCTTCTAGTTCTTCTTTTTCTTCGTCTACTCCTGCTACATCATCAAATGTTATTCTATTTTTTTCTGCTGGTGTCATCATTCTAGCTTTACTTTTTCCAAATGTCATTGTCTTGTTTCCTGGATTTCCACTGCTCATTCCTCCCATCATGAAAAACCAGAATATTAAGAATATTATTAGTAATCCAAATGGTGTAAGAAGACTAAGTATTGTTATAAAAATTGATTGTGATTTTTCTTCTAGTGTGAAAGCTCCTTCTTTTAAGAAGTCTTCAGAATATGACATGAAACTTTCCATATTTGGTATGTTTACTTCTTTTTTTATTTTATCATCTTTAAGTTGCACTGTTGCTGTTTTTCCATCTGCTTCTATTTGGATTGATTCTACTTTTCCAGCATTTATATCAGATATTAATTCTGAATATTTAAGTTTTGAATTGCTATTTTCTACAATTGATGATAATACTACTATAAATATTACTCCTATAATTAGCCACATTGCTAATGTCTTGATTCCATTTTTCAAAATAATTCCTCCTCTTAAGTTTTTGTTTCGCATTTTTCATATTGCTTTTATAACATATTAATTTTTGTTTTTCAATAGTTTTTTTATGACTTTTTTGTTACATACAAGCATGTTTTGTAAATTTTATTACGGATACTTATGTTTGGCTTGTAAAATAAATTTTGTGATTTTTTACTAAAATTTTTATATTTTTATTTGGAGTTAAAAATTTATTTCCTATATTATTACTACATAATTTTATTATATCTTTTATATGTATATTTTCTATTCCTTGAGAACTACCAAAAATCCTCGTTATAGTATATAGTATAAGTCTTGATTTTATTACTTTTTCTTGTTTATTAAATTCTTTTAGATCAAGTATTATTTCTTTTTCTTTTTGAGATATAACTATTTTCTTATATATTTTTTTGACTTCATTTTCTATATATTTTTCTTCTTGTGTTATTAATTTAGATAATCTGTTTACTGTTTCAATTATGTTTGGATTAAATTCCTTTTTTATATACGGAATTAAGACATTCCTTATTTTATTTCTAGTATATTTGTTTTCAAAATTTGTTTTATCAATTCTTGGATTTAGTTTTTTATCATCACAATATTTTTCTATCTCTTCTCTTTCACATTCGATTATGGGTCTTATTAAATTTCCTCTTTTAGGTTCAATTCCTTTTAATCCGTTTAACCCACTTCCTCTTAGGATATGCATAAATATTGTTTCTATACTATCATTTTTGTTATGCGCAATTGCTATTTTATTTGAATTTGTTTTTTTTAAAATTTCTTCAAAGAACTGATATCTTACTTTTCTTCCGGCTTCTTCTGTTCCTATTTTACTATTATTAGCAATTTTTTTAACATCTATTCTTTTAGAATAAAAATCAATCTGTTTTTCTTTAGCAAATTTTTTTACATATTCTTCATCTTCTATTGCTTCTTGTCTTAACATGTGATTTATATGTGCAACACATATTTCAAAATTAAAATTTAAACTTTTATCATTTTTTAGTTCATATAATATATTCAATAGCGCAATTGAATCTGGTCCTCCTGATACTCCTACTACTAGCTTATCGTCATTTTCTATTAAATTATATTTTTGTATTGTTTGTAATACTTTATCCTTCATTTTTATCCTTTCCTTATATAAAAATAAGTAATATTTAGTAATATTACTTATTTTACAATATTTTGGCTTACTTTTCAAGTTCTAGGATTTTATTTCTTGCTTAATCTTTTCTATTTCACTTTTATCTATTTCTAGCATTTCTATAATAAATTGTTCATCTATATTGCTTTTTAACATATTAGTTATTATTCTGTTTTTAGTTTGGTCTAGTTCTTTTTGTTTTTGAGTTATGTTTTTTTCTTTGGCTGTGATGTCTTTTTCTTTTTGGGTTATATTTTTTTCTTTGGCTGTGATGTCTTTTTCTTTTTGGGTTATATTTTTTTCTTTGGCTGTGATGTCTTTTTCTTTTTGGGTTATATTTTTTTCTTTGGCTGTGATGTCTTTTTCTTTTTTAATTATTATTTCTTCTTTCTTGGCTACTTTTTCCTCTTTCTGAGCTACCTTTTCCTCTTTCTGGGCTACCTTTTCCTCTTTCTGGGCCACCTTTTCCTCTTTCTGGGCCACTTTCTGTTCTTTTTTATTGATATTCTCTTCTTTTGCTAACATTTCATCTACCCAATCATTTATTATTTGAACAAACATAATCTTTTCACCTTCCTTTTTTATTAATTTGTTTTTTATTTTTTCTAATTTTTCTTTGCTTATTTTATCCTTTAGAATATAGTTTAATATTCTTATTAAAAAATCTGATTGTTTTTTACTCATTTCTTCTTTTATTATTTCTTCTATGTATTTTTCTAAATCCTCTATGTTTTTGGCTTTTTCTAGTAACATTACTTTGGCAAGTAACATTTTACTTTTTAATAACTCTTCTTTTGAGTAATTATTTACATCTATAACTTGAAAATTTGCAAATCTTCTTTTTGTGTCTTCAAATAGACTTTCTTGTTTTTTTACTATATATTCTTGCACATTCCATTTTCTATTTCCTGTATAAATTACGAAAGAATATACTGCTGGAAATTTGTAGTTTTTATTTTTTATTTTTGTCATATCTATAGCACTATCTATTATGGCCATATTGTATTTAAGTATTCTATATGGCATTGAATAATCTATAGTGGATTGATGCTCTATTAGAAAAAATATATTTTGATTTTTCATTTTATAAATTATATCTGACTCTGTTTTAGAAAAATCCTCTCCTATAAATTCTCTATTGTATTTTTCTATATCATCTTTTTTTAATTCATTTTCGGTATTTTCTAGTTTTAGATTTTCATTTAGAAATTTTATGACTTCTTCTTTATCTTCTAATATTTCTTTAAAGATTTTATCATGTGGCTTGTCTACTTTTTTGTTATTTTGCACATAACTATATTTTTCATCACACTCTCTTAAAGTTGATGATTCTTCCTTTAAAATTATTTTTTTATAATAAATATATTCTTTATATGTGAATGGATTCATTTATCCTCTCCTTTACAATAATACTTTTTTATCTTAATGTCAATTTTGTTCTTGCGGTAAATTTTCGTATTCTATACGACATACTTTATTTTTTTATTAAATTCCTGCCTTTTTCACCTACTTTCAATATTTTTATTTTTTTAGGAAATTTTATAGATTAAAATTTGAATAAAATAAAAAGAAAAAATTTATATGTATTATATATTCTTTCTTTTTACTTGTCAACATAAATCTGAATTAAATTTTATTTTCCGGATTTAAATTTGTTACTGTTCAGACTAGAAAAATAAAAATATCCTTATCAGCTATATGCTAACAGGGATATTTTACTTTTATTCCTTCTTTTTTATATTATTTAATCATCAAATCTTCTTTCAAGGTTAACAAATTTTGTATAACTTCCTAGCCATAATAAATCTACAGTTCCAAGTGAACCAGCCCTTTGCTTTGCTATTATTACTTCTGCTATGTCCTTTTTTTCGCTATCTGGATTATAATAATCATCTCTATATAAAAACATTACTATATCAGCATCTTGTTCTATTGCACCTGATTCTCTTAGGTCTGAAAGCATAGGTCTATGATCTGGCCTTTGTTCTACTGCTCTTGATAATTGTGATAATGCTATAACAGGTACATTTATTTCTTTTGCTAATATCTTTAGAGAACGGCTAATTTCTGATATTTCTTGTTCTCTTGTTCCTCCTCTTTTATTACTTCCTTGAACTAATTGTAGATAATCTATTACAACCATTCCTAAATTTTTTTCTAATTTCAATTTTCTACATTTTGCTCTTATTTCCATTACAGATATTCCTGGTGTGTCATCTATATATATTTGAGCTTCTGATAAAGGTCCTATACTTCCTGCAAGTTTAGTCCAATCTTCTTCTTCTAATCTTCCTGTTCTTACCTTATTACTATCTACCATTGCTTCACTACATAGAATTCTGTTTACCATCTGCTCTTTAGACATTTCTAAACTAAAAATTGCAACAGGAACTTTTGCTTTTACAGCCGCATTTGTTGCTATATTTAATGCAAAAGCAGATTTTCCCATAGCAGGTCTTGCAGCAATTAATATTAAATCAGAATTATGAAATCCTGCTGTTCTGTTGTCAAGTTCTGTAAAACCAGAAGGAACTCCTGTTATATGCTGTTTTCTATTATATAACTCTTCTAATTGGGTAAAACTTTCCACTAATACATCTTTTATTGGAGTATATCCTTTTTGGTTTTTATTTTGCATTAAATTAAAAATTCTTTTTTCTGCTCCTTCCATTATCTCTTCAACTTCTTGCATTGGGTCATAACCTAGTTCTATAATTTCATTTGCAGTTCTAATTAAATTTCTAAGTGTTGATTTTTCTTCTACTATTTTTATGTATTTAGAAGCATTTGCAGTAGTTGGTACTTTTTCTGGAAGTCCTGCTAAATATTCTAGGCCACCTATTTGGTCAAACTTTCCCATTGACTCGAGTTCAGCTTTTACCGTAATTATATCTATTGGTTCTGCTCTATTATATAAATTTAAAATTGCTTGATATATTGCTCTATTGTCTTCTCTGTAAAAATCTTCTTCTTTTAAAACTTCTATTGCTGAAATAACTGCATCTTTATCTGTTAGCATGCTTCCAATAATTGCTTGTTCTGCTTCTATATCATGTGGTGGAACTTTTCCTAATTCCATTTTTTTATCAATCCTTCCTTAAGTTTTATGTAATTATTCTTTTTTAATAAAACTCCTTTATTTCCCAATAATCTAAAACTTAATTTTCTGAAATTACATCAATTCTTAAACTTCCAATAACACCTTCATATAATTTAATATCTATAGTTCTAGTTCCTAAAGTTTTTATTGTTTCTTTAAGATCTACTTTCTTCTTATCAATAATTATTTTATATTGTTTTTCTAGCTCTTGTGCTATTTCTTTGGAAGAAACTCCACCAAATATCTTTCCATTTTCTCCTGATTTAACTCTTATTTTCAATAAAATTTTAGATAATTTATCAGCTGTTTTTAATGCTTCTTCTTTTTCTACTCCTTTTTGATATTTAACTGCATCTTCTTTTGCTTTTAATTTTGCCATATTTTCTTTATTAGCCTCAACAGCCAAATTTTTAGGAAACAAAAAATTACGAGCATATCCATCTGATGCGTCTATAACTTGATCTTTTTTACCTACACCTTTTATATCTGATTTCAAAATTACTTTCATAGTCATTTCCTCCTTATATGTGTTTATTGTTTATTTAACCTAAATTTTTAATTAGTCTCATTCATTCCTATTTCTGAAAAATACTCATTTATCCTATTTATTAATTCTTGCTTTGTCTCTTCAATAGTCATACCTTCTATTTGTGCTCCTGCCAAAGTTATATGACCTCCACCACCGAAGTTTTTCTAATATAATTTGAACATTTATATCACCGAATAGATCTTCCACTAATATAAATTTTATTTCCTTGTTTTCCTAATACAAATGATGCAGTTATATCACTTATTGTAAGTAATTCATCTGCTGCTTTTGCACAAATTAAATTTGCATCTTTCTCCTTTTTATCATATATTGCAATTGCTATAGTATCATTCATAATCTCTGCTTTTTTCACAATAGATGCTATTTTGTTAAATGTATTTAAATCACTTTGGAACCATTTTTTAACTCTTATTATATTTACTCCACATTTACGTAAATATGCTGCTGCTTCAAAGGTTCTAACACCTGTTTTGAATGTAAAGTTTTTAGTATCCATCATTATTCCTGCATACAATCCTTCTGCTTCAATTGTTTTTAATTCTACATTTGTTTGTGCATATTGTAATATTTCTGTTACTAACTCTGATGCAGATGAAGCATAAACTTCTTGGAATGTTAATGTTGCATTTTCTATATAATCTGCACTTCTTCTGTGATGGTCTATTATAACTATCTTTTCTGTTTTATCTAGTAATTCTGGTGCTTCTACATATGTACTTCTATGAGTATCTAGTATTACTAATAATGTTTCTTTATCTATATTTTCTTGCGCAACTTCTTTGCTTATTAATACATCTTCATATTCAATTTCTTTTGATAAAGCTTCTTTAAATGTTTTTAAAGTATTTGTATTATTAGTATCTATTATATAAGCATTTTTTTTCATAGATTTTGCTAACCTATATATACCAATACTTGCCCCCATTGAATCTATATCTGGATTTGTATGTCCCATTATTATAACTTTATTAGAATCTCTTATTAAATTTTCTAAAGCATGGGCTACTACTCTTGCTTTTACTTTTGTTCTTTTTTCTACTTCTTGTACTCTTCCTCCATAGAACTTGTATATTTCGTTTTCTCTTATTACTGCTTGATCTCCACCACGACCTAATACTACATCCATGGCACTTCCTGCTGATTTATATTTTTCATTATCAGTTATTCCATCATTTGAGATAGCAATACTTAAAGTTAATTGCACATTTTCGTTTGTTTTTATTTCTTTAATCTTATCTAATATACTAAATTTATCTTCTTTTATCTTTTCTAGATATCTTTGTTCAAATAAGTATACATATCTATCTCTATCAGATTTTATAAGTACTCCATTTGTTTGGTTTGTCCACTCAAATATACATTTATCTATTTGAGCCATAATTTGTGGCTTTTCTTCGATTCCTATTTGTTGCATTACTTCTTCATAGTTATCTATCATAATTATTGTAACACATGATTTTGAATCTTTGTATTCCTTTTGAAGTTTCACATTTTCGGTTTCATTTATAAAATATAATATTACCATATAGTCTTTTTTATTTTTCTTATTTTTAGGGAATATGGTTTTACCTACTACTTTATATGTTTCTTTTTCAACTTCTATTTGTTTTAATATATCTTTTTCTTTTTTAGAGTTTTCTTTTTCTATTTCTGTTTTTATATCTATGCTTATATCTTCTATATATTTATTTATATCAGTATTTGCAAATTCAGATGCAAATTTAGAACTTTTCCATATTAATTTTCCATCTGATTGAAAAATAATTAGTGGAAAAGGCGAATTTATTAAACTGCTTTTTGCAGCAGAATCTAACTTTAAAGTGAAGTCTTGCAAAGTTTCTGTTATTTGATTTTTTCTTTTATTATTACTTAAAATTGCATATATTAATATTATTATATATACTATAATTGATGGAATTATTAATTTAAAATCTTTTATACATATTATACATAATAATATAAAAATTATAGCTAAGTAAATTTTTGTTTTTGATACTAAATTTTCAAAAACTTTTTTACTTGTATTTTGCATAAAATTTCTCCTTATAAATATAAATATTCTATTATATTTTAGTATCAAAATGCTGATTTGTCAAGTTTTATATAAAATAAAACCGTTCATACTTTAATATTTGTTATTTAAAATATGAACGGTATTTTATAAAGAATTTCCTACTTTATTATTATATACATCTACAATATTTTCTTTATTATATTGTTCTTGTATTTGTTCTATTTGATCTTTTTGATTTCTCAATTTTTGCATATTTCCCATGTACATTACTAATAAGATAACTAAAAAAAACATCATTGCTATTATTACAAACAATGTTATTGCTCCTTTTTCACTTTTTAAATTTTCTTTATTCTTATTTTTAAAATTTTTCATATGTTACACCTCTTAAACTTCTTGGGTAGTGTTAAAAGATTTAAGCTATATCTTTCAAAGTAATTATACTATAATTGATTTTCTTTTTCAATAGTTATAAATTAGTATTTTTGATGTTTTAATATTTTTAAATTAATAAATAATACTATAAAAACATAAATTTTAATATAAAGAAAAATACACTTAAAAATATATTTTTAATATCTTCTTTTTAAGTGTATTTTTATAATTTACTATTGCTTTTAATTTTCTTCAGCTTCAGTTTCAGCTTCATTTTCATTTTCTTTTTCTAGATCTTCTTCTGTACTTATATGAATATTTTGATATTTTTGCATTCCTGTTCCTGCTGGTATTAACTTACCTATAATTACATTTTCTTTTAGTCCTACTAAGTCATCAACTTTTCCTTTAATTGCTGCTTCTGTAAGTACTCTTGTTGTTTCTTGGAATGATGCAGCTGATAAGAAACTATCTGTTGCAAGAGATGCTTTTGTAATTCCAAGTAATACTCTTTTTCCTGTTGCTGGACGTTTTCCTTGTGATTCAACTTCTTTGTTTTTATCTTCGAATTCATACATATCTATTAAAGCTCCTGGGAACATGTCTGTATCTCCATTGTCTTCTACTCTTACTTTTTTAAGCATTTGTCTTCCAATAACTTCAATATGTTTATCATTTATATCAACACCTTGATTTCTATAAACTTTTTGAACTTCTGAGATTAAGTATTCATATACTCCTTCTGGTCCTTTTATTGCTAATATTTCACTTGGATTTATTGAACCTTCTATTAGAGCTTCTCCTGCTTCTACCATGTCTCCATCTTTTACTTTCATTTTAGAACCAAATGGTATTGTGTATGTTCTTGCATCATCTTTACTTGTTACTACAACTTCTTTTTTCTTTTTAGTTTCTTTGATTTTTACTTTACCATCAATCTCAGTAATAATTGCTACACCTTTTGGTTTTCTAGCTTCGAATAACTCTTCAACCCTAGGTAAACCTTGAGTAATATCTGCAACACCAGCAACTCCGCCCAGAGTGAATTGTTCTCATTGTAAGCTGTGTTCCTGGTTCTCCTATTGATTGAGCTGCAATTATTCCTACTGCTTCTCCTATTGAAACTAAGTCACGTCTTGCTAAGCCCATACCATAACATTTTTGACATACACCGTGTTTTGATTTACATCCTAGTACTGAACGAACTTCTAGTTTTTCTATTCCTGCATTTACTATTTTGTCTGCGATTTTTTCTGTAATCATAGTATTTGTGTCTACTATTAATTCGTTTGTTTCTGGATTATATACGTCTTTTACTGGATATCTTCCAAGTAGTCTTTCTTGCATTTTTTCGATTATTTGTTGTCCGTCTTTTATGTCATATACTATAATTCCTTCGTCTGTTCCACAATCATGTTCTCTTACGATAATGTCTTGTGATACATCTACTAATCTTCTTGTTAAATATCCAGAGTCAGCTGTTCTTAACGCTGTATCTGAAAGTCCTTTTCTTGCTCCATGGGCTGATATGAACTACTCTAACGCATCTATTCCTTCTGCAAATGATGATTTAATTGGTATTTCTACCGCTTTACCAGTTGTACTAGCCATAAGTCCACGCATACCTGCTATTTGTCTTAACTGGCTCATATTTCCGTCTTGCTCCTGATTTAACCATCATATATATTGGGTTTAACTCATCAAAGTTTTCTTCCATTGCATCACTAACTTTGTTTGTTGTTTCTTCCCAAACTTTAATTACTTCGTTATAACGTTCATCGTTTGTAATTAAACCTCTTGCATATTGTTTTCTTATATTCTCTATTTTCGCATCTGCTTCTTGTAATAATCCTTTTTTA
>CALXUW010000070.1 GCA_944391795.1 uncultured Clostridia bacterium | reverse complement strand
AGAAAGGGAAAAAATATGAATGAAGAAATGTTAGAAAAAGTAGACAATAAACTTTTAAGTGAAGTTTCAGACTTAGAAAATTTAAGAAAAGGTGCATATAACATAAGAAAAAATGGAGAAGGAATAGAAAGAAAAGTAACCCAAAATGTAAATATAGTAACAAAGCAAGACAAACCAGGAATAAACATATATGTAAAAGAAAATACTAAATTCGAATTTGTTCATATACCAGTAATAATCACAAAAAGTGGACTTAAAGATTTAGTATATAATGATTTTTATATAGGAAAAAACGCAAATGTAGTAATAGTAGCAGGATGTGGAATTCATAATGATAAGCATAAAGATTCAGAACATAATGGAATACATCGTTTCTTTTTAGAAGAAGGAGCAAAAGTAAGATATTATGAAAAACATTACGGAGAAGGAAATGGCGATGGAAAAAGAATTTTAAACCCTGTAACAGAAGTCTACCTAAAAAACGGAAGCACAATGGAAATGGAAAGCATACAAATAAAAGGTGTAGATTCCACAATAAGAACTACAAAAGGAGTACTAGAAGAAAATACAAATTTTGTAGTCACAGAAAAAATAATGACACATGGCAAGCAATATGCAAAAACAATATTTGACGTAGAACTAAATGGAGAAAATTCAAGTACACATGTAACTTCTAGGTCAGTTGCAACCCAAAATTCAAAACAATATTTTGTATCTAAAATATATGGAAACGCAAAAAGTTTTGCACATAGTGAATGTGATGCAATTATAAAAGACGAAGCAAAAGTCACTGCAACACCAGAAATTACAGCAAACCACGTAGACGCAAATTTAATACACGAAGCAGCTATTGGAAAAATAGCAGGAGAACAACTAATAAAACTAATGACCCTAGGGCTTTCAGAAAAAGAAGCAGAAGAAGAAATAATAAATGGATTTTTAAGATAAAGAATTTAAGAAATACAAATTTTTTATAAAAGTTTATTTAACATCATTAATATTTATATTAAGAAAAGTAAAATAAATTAAAAAAACTATTACCATTTTTATTTATTTGTGATAAAATCAAATAAAAAAGCATGGTGAATAGAATTTGAAAAAAGGAAGACATGTACGTACTTCTAAATCAAAATATAAAAAAAGAAAACTAAATAAGAAAAAAATAATATTATTTATATTAATACTAATTCTTATTATATATTTAATATATTGGTTATGTACCAAAAACAAAACCGAAGAATCAAAAGAAAGTAACTCCCAAGAAATTAAACAAGAAGAAATAAAAGAAGAAGTTATAGAAGTAAAAGAAACAGAAGATGAAAATATAAAAACTTTAGTTACAAATATTATGAATGAAAAAAATTTAAATCGGAAATAATTTCGCATTTTTCTATTATAATGTAGAAACTAAAAAATACTATTTCTATAATGAAAACAAAGTATTTACCGCAGCAAGCACTGTAAAATTACCGGTAGCAATGATGTATTATGATAGAATAAATAGTAATGAGTTAAATGAAAATTCAACAATAACCTATAAAAAAGGATGTTATGAAGCAGGAGCTCGGCTCAACAGCTGCTAAATATTCAGTAGGAGATGAAGTACCACTTGAATTTTTAATAGAGCAAAGCATAATATATAGTGACAATACAGCAGTAAATATATTAATAAAAAACATAGGGCCAAAAGAATATAGATATGAAATGCAAAAATATTGCGAAGAAGAATTGCCAGAAGAATTCTTTGAAGACAATGTAACTACTGCAACATATTCATATAATGTTGTAAAATACTTATATGAACATCAAGAACAATATCAAGATTTAATAGAACTTGCAAAAAAATCTTCAAATGGAGGATATTTAAAAAAATATATAACCCAATATGATGTAGCACATAAATACGGAAGCTATGATGGAAATATCCATGATTACGGGATAGTATATGCACCAAAGCCATATTTGATAGGGGTATTTACCAAAGGTGTTACAAATGCAGAAGAATTAATTGCAAATATAAATTCTAAAATACTTACAAAAAGTCAAGAATAAAAAATGTAATATAGATGTCAAATAAAACTTGACTTTTTTAAGATTAAAACAATAAAAAGTGTTTTATTTATAATTAAAAGTAACAATAAAAAAGCACTTAACTAATTAAATAAAAAGTTAAGTGCTTTAAAAATTTGGTTGCGGGGGTAAGACTCGAACTTACGACCTTTGGGTTATGAGCCCAACGAGCTGCCAACTGCTCCACCCCGCGATGTTTAACATTTTTATTATACATCTTAAATACTATATTTGTCAATAGTTTTTTATGTAATTAAAAGAAAATTTATTATATTTTTAAGCAAATTTATAAAGAAAAAATTATTCAATAAAAAACTTTTCTTAAAAATGTAATTTCTATATGTTATATTATATTAAAAGAAACTAAATAATATGCATAAATTAAATTAATTTTAAAAATATTTAAATAAAATCTATAAAAAATAAAATTTTTAATAAAATATTACAAATTTAAGCTACAAAAAAGATAAAAACGGGGGAAAAAATGGAAACAATAGATAAAAAAATATTAAAAATACATAATTACATCTATGCAAATGACGGTTTAAACAATTCCGAAACATTAAATGAATTTTTAAAAATATTTTACTGTAAAATATTAGATGAAAAACAAGAAAATTTACTAGAAAAAGAAGATAATGGTAAAAAAATATTAAAAATAGTAAACAACCTATTTAATGAATGTAAAGAAATACTAAAAAACATATTTGAAAAAAAAGAAAAAATAGAATTAAAAGATTCAACAATCATATATGTAATAAAAGAACTAAAAGAAATTAAATTTAATGAATTAAATGCTGATGTAAAAGGACAAATTCTTCAAAAAATAATTGACAAATCATATAGAGAAAGTAGAGGGCAATTTTTTACGCCTCTACCAGTAGTAGATTTTATTGTAAAAATGATAGATCCAAAAAAAGGTGAAATAGGATGTGACCCAGCATCAGGAACTGGTGGATTCCTATTTACAGCACTAGAGCATATCTCTAAAAGTAAAAAAATTAATGAAGAAGACCTAAACAATGTATATTTTTATGACATAAGCAAAGGTCTAATAAAACTAATTTCAATGAGAATGATGTTCGAATTTGGAGATGCAAAAGCAAATTTTGAAGTAAGAGATAGTATAGAAAAAGATTACACTAAATCATTTGATTATGTCCTAACAAATCCACCTTTTGGAACACAAGGAAAAATACAAGATAAAAAAATATTAGAAAAATATCAATTAGGACATGCAGAAGATGGAAAATTATTAAAATCCCAAATACCAGATATATTATTTGTAGAAAAAGTAATAAAAATATTAAAAGAAGGAGGAAGGGCAGCAATAATCTTACCAGATGGAGACTTAGAAAACCCAACTCAAAGCTATTTTAGAAGATACTTAATAAATACTGTAAAAATAGATGCAATAATATCTTTGCCAAGTGGAACATTTATACCATATGGAACAGGAGTAAAATCAAGCATAATATTTTTAACAAAATTACCTAAAAAAGAATTACAAGAAGAAATAAACAAAAACTATAAAATATTTTTTGGAAAAATAACTAAACTAGGATACTCATTTTCAAAACACTCAAAAGAATTGATAGATAAAGAAGGAAAAGTAGACCAAGACTATATAGAAGTACTAAATTCTTATAAAAATAAAATATATAATAAAAAAAATTATATAATAGGAATAAATAGAATAATTAAAGAAAATTATCTACTTTCATCAACATATTATAATCCAATCTATATAGAAAATATTAACAAAATAGAAAAATCACATCATGCCAAATTAAAAGATTTAGTAGAAATTAGAACAAATAAATGTAAAATTGAAAACGAAAAAAAATATAACTATATAGAAATATCAGATGTAAGTTCCTATACAAATGAAATTATAAATTCAGAAGAAATCTCAGGAGAAGAACTACCTAGTAGAGCAAGCTATAATATATACGAAAATGATATAATAGTTGCAACAGCGGGTGGTGCAATAGGAACCACAAAACAAGCAAAAGCCATAGTTACAAAAGAATATGAAGGAAGTATATGTACAAATCGGTTTTACAGTATTAAAATGCAAAAAAATTTCACCATATTATCTAATTAGCTTTTTTAATAGTGAAAAATTCTTAATGCAAATAAGAAGATATAAATATGGAACAGCAATAGCAAGTATAGGAAGAGAAGATTTTGAAAATATATTAGTTCCATTACTTCCTAAAGAAGATACCAAAAAAATAGAAGAAGAAATGAAACAAGCAATTAAATTAAGAAAAGAAGCAAATTCAATAATATTAAAAGCAAAAAGTGCATTTGATAAATAAAATGCACTTTTTTAAAATTTAATCTTCTTCTCTATGATCAAGTTGAGACTCATCATATTCTACAATTCTAGGATTAGTTTCTAAAATTAATTTATCTATATCAGTATACCAAGGATACCTAATATCTAATTCATCCTTTATTCCAGGAATAAGTATATCAATAATATAGTTTTGATATAAGTGATTTGGATGATCTGGAGAATGTGATATTTTATCTGGATTCATAAATACAAATTCATGTTTACCTGTTCTAAAAAATAAATCCACAGCAAGTATTGAAAAATCAGAAACAAGAGGTGCAGCAATACTTAAATGAGTTTCAGGGTCTTCTCTTCCAGAAGGTTTGTGAGTTTGTAAAATCTTATATAATCCCTTTTTTTCTCTAAAAGCTTTTTCAGTAAGTAATGATTCATCACAAGAATCAACAAAATTTTTAAGTTCTACTAAGCTAGAAAAATAAGGAGTTAAATCAGCATTATCAGGACCGAGGATTAGACTTTGTCCACCTAAATTCAGGGAAAGTTTTTCCGTGGATTTTTAGATTCCCAATAATTTTTCTCAGCTAAATATTTTTTGTAACCATTATTATATATTTTTTCTTTATCAATATTAATAAATTTTTTTAATGCATCAAAGGCATTTTTCTTAGTTAAGTTTTTCTGATATTTATTAGTTTTAGTAGACCTAAATTCTGAATTTGTTTTTAACCCCTTACATTCAACAACATAATATTTATCCAAATCCACTTTTCTAATTAAAAAATCACCTTTATACCCGACTTTCTTTTTGTCAAATCCACCAGAAGGTTTTTCTTTTATTCTATAAACTTCAAAACCTTTTTGGGTTAAAAGATTCATTAAGAAAAACTCAGAAATAGCCCCATGAATATATCCTTGTGAACTAGGACTCATTTTTAAAGCAGCTAATAATTCTTCGGTAGAAACTCCAAAATGAGTAGTAGCCCATTGAATTAAATTATCCATATTATATATTACCTCCTAATACAACAAATTTTAACATATTCTTAAGTATTTGTCACTAAAAAGTAATTAAGGAAATTGTAAATTTTATATAGAATACTCTAAAAAAATATGATATATTAAAATATGAAGGAGGTAAAAATGATAAAAATATTATTTGTATGTCTAGGAAATATCTGCAGATCTCCAATGGCAGAATTCATATTAAAAGATATGGTAAAAAAAGAAAATTTAGAAAATAAATTTATAATACATTCAGCCGCAACTAGTAGCAGTACATCTGGAGAAGATATGTATGAAGAAGCAAAAATAAAATTAAAAGAAAATCAAATAACATATACAAAACATAAAGCAAGAAAAATATTACAAAGTGATTACGAAAAATATGATTATATAATAGGAATGGATGATAATAATATAAAAGATATATTATATGTTATAAAAGAAGATAAAAATAAAAAAGTATATAAACTATTAGACTTCACCAAAAAACCAAGAGACATTTTAGACCCTTGGTATACAGGTAATTTTACAAAAGCATATGATGATATTAAAATTGGGTGTCAAAGTTTACTAAATTATTTAATAAATCTAAAACAATTTTAGGGGTTACTACATATCTACTATACCCCTTTTTTTCTTTATCCAAACTACTTCTTCCACTATATAAAGATTTATTATTAACAGTATTGTCTGAAACACAAAAAATAGCACAAGACCTAATACCACAAATTTCAGAAGCCCTAAATAAAGCAGAAGTTTCCATCTCAATAACATTACTACCCAAATCTTTTATTTCATCTATATAAGCAAACTGTGCAAAAATTGTATCAACACTAAAATTCTTAGCAACATGCCAAGTAATATTTTCTACCTTGCAAATTTTATTTGTAGCATTTACAGTTAGATCATAAAGAGTTTTATTAGGAAAATATTTTTGACCATAAGTATTAGAATCTTTCAAAGGCTTTCCGGTAAGATATTTACAAACCCCATCTCCACAAATAGAAAATTCAGGGATAACAATATCACCAATGTTAATATCTTTTTCAAGAGAACCAACAGAACCAATAAATATTATATTTTTGCAACTAGTAACACCTAGTGCTAATACAATATCAACTAAATTAGAAGCACCAACTCCTGTGGTTATAAAAGTAAATTCAATATCTCGTATTTTTATGTTTGAAATTGAATGATATTTGCTGTAAATAGGTGTAATTTCAGCATTAAAATCTTTCCAAAATTCATATGTCATGGTAGGAGCTAAAACTACATTTTCTTTTATAAGAGAAATATCACATTTTAACTTATGAGAGCTAACCATATTAATAGAAGTTCCAAATCTTTGATGGCCATTTAATAATTTTTTATAAATTTCATTCATTTTAATAAGGTCCTTTCTTGTATATTTTTTCTAAATAAAGTTTTTTACTTAGCATTATTTTTTAGCCAATTTAATAAAATTTCAAAATCTTCAAAATGATTTGAAAAAAATTTGCCTTGTTTCATTAAATTTATAATTTCGTCAGACGAAAACCAGTGAAGAGAATCAACCTCTGATTTTTGTAATTTTAATTCTTTAATATCAGGAATATCAATTTTAAGATAGTAATCATCTACGAAAACCTTTTCTTCTTCATATTTACCAGAAAAAAATAGTTTAAGATCTTTAGAGCTTATATCTAATCCAATTTCTTCTTTTACCTCTGTTATAATACCTTCTACGCTACTTTCACCTGATTTAGGGTGGCCTCCTGTGGTGGCAAATTTTCCGTTTTTTATTTTACTTCTTTTTTGGATTAAAAACTTTCCATCAGTATTTTGGATAAATATTAGTACAACTAGTATATAATAACCATTGTGTATGGGAAAATTTTTAAAAATCGTTTTACCAGTTAGGTTTCTATTTTCATCATATAAATCTCTTTTTTCCATATTAGTAATTTCCTTTTAAAAAATTTCTGCTTGAGTAAATAAATTTTAACATTTTTTATAGGAAAAATAAAGAGATTTTGTGGTATTTGTATAATATTAAGATGTAAAAATACGACAAAAAATATATATAAATAATGAATTTCGACAATTTTTATTGTGTCAGCAATTTTTTTATGATATATATATAGTAAAAAAGTAAGAAGGAGATATAATTATGAATTTACAAGATTTTTTAAGTAGTTAATACCAAGATAAAAAAAATTAAAAATGATTTAAATCTAACAACTTCAGCAGATGCATTCTACTTTATTGCAATTAATAATGTAATTGAATTGCAAGATGATGAAATAATGGATTCAATAACTGATAATTCTTTCTTAACAAATCAAGGGATTGCTAAAGGACATGATAGAGGAATTGATGCAATATACATAGATGATGAAAAAGAAACACCTATAGTACATTTATTTAATTGTAAATATACAGAAAGTTTTGAAAAAGCCAAAACCTCTAATTTTTCAAGTGCAGAAATAGATAAGATAGAATCATATTTAAATATATTAATAAATATGGATAGAGAAACTATAAATAATTCTAATCAAATATTAAAAGAGAAAACAGAAGAAATTTGGAAATTATATGATGAAAAAAATCCATACATTTATATCCATCTTTGTTCTAATAATGATAAAGGTCTTCAAGAAGAAGAAAGAGAAAGGTTTGAAAGAATTGCATCAAGATATTCAAATATTAAAATAATTGAACACACAAACAAGGATTATGTTGAATATTTAGGTGAATCTAAACGTGTTTTTGCTAATGCTAAATTTAGAGCAAATCAAAAAGAGTTATTTGAAAAATCAAATGGTGATATTAGAGCATTAATAGTTAATATGACTGCTATAGATTTAATAAGAATAATAACAGATGATAAAGAAATGAGAAATAAAGTAGATATAGAGGATTATTCAGAAATAAAAGAAAAGGATATATTAGAAGACATTTTTTATGACAATGTTAGAATTTATAAAAAAGGAAGAAATAGAATAAATTTAAGCATAAAAGAAACAGCAAAATCACCTGAAAAAGATAAATTCTTTTATTACAATAATGGAATAACAATAACATGTAAAAATTTTCAATACTCAAAAATTTCACAACCAGTAATAACATTAGAAGAGATACAAGTGATAAATGGTAGCCAAACATTACATGCTTTATTTGATATTGCAAAGGAAAATATTGATGATTTAAAGGGGATAGAAATTCTTTGTAGGATATATGAACTAAAAAATCCATTATATAGTTCACATATAGCAGAATATACTAATAGTCAAAATCCAGTTACAACTAGGGATATAAGATCAATAGATTATATTCAACAAAAACTAGAAAACGAGTTTATGGATATGGGATATTATTATGAAAGAAAGAAAAATCAATATGAAGATAAACCAAAAAATAAAAGAATAGATGCTGAAAAAGTAGGACAAGCAATGATGGCGTATTATAATAATATGCCAAGTGAGGCTAAAAATGATAAAAGATTAATTTTTGGAGATAAATATGAAAATGTATTTAATAATGAAATAAATGCTGAAAAGGTATTATTAGTATTTAATTTGTATACTGAAATAGAAAATAAAAAAAGAGATATAAAAAAGCAAATATCTACAGATAGTACTAAGTACGAAGAAGAAGCTTATATTTTATATTCAACATATTATATACTATATATTTTATCTCGAATTTCTGCAATAAAAGAAATTAGTAAGAAGGATGAAATAATAAAGTACTATGATATAGCATTGATGTTGATAAAAAAAGCTATAAGGCAGGAAAAGAAGAATAATCCTAGTAAGTATTCTAATGGAGATTTCTTTAAGTCTTCTAGACCTAAGACATATATAGATGATTATTTTAGAAGAATTGGGGAGGATATAACTAAGGAGAGGAT